>JBCDKH010000123.1 GCA_038746835.1 Planctomycetota bacterium
CAGGCGAGATCCCTCGACTGTGCTCGCGATGACGGAAGGGCGTTGAAAGCAAAGCGGCCGAAGCCTTGGGAGGCATCGGCCGCGGGGTCGCGTCAGTTGGAACCGCTTCAGGTCGCGTCGCCAGCGGCGACGGTTTCCTGCTCCTCTTCCTTGGCCTCGTCGGCCTCGGTCTTCTGGGCGTCGAAAAAGAGGTGGTCCAACGGCTTGTCCTCGTCGTCCTTGGCCCGGCTGATCACGACCTTCGACTTGTCGTCGTAGTGGCCGCGGAGGATGTCCTCCGACAGCGGATCCTCGATGTACTGCTCGATCGCTCGACGCAGCGGACGAGCGCCGAAGTCGGCGCTGGTGCCCTTGTCGATGAGGAACTCCTTGGCGTCGTCGGCCAGCTCGAGCTCGATGCCACGGTCGACCAGACGCTTGGTGACCTTGGCCAGCTCCAGCTCGACGATTTCCGTCAGGTGCTCCTTGTTGAGCGGACGGAAGACGATGACGTCGTCGAGTCGGCCGATGAACTCGGGGCGGAAGTAGCGCTCGATCTCCTTCATGAGCGTGTCCTTCATCTTGCCGTACGACTGCTCGTCGGCCGGGCCCTTGCCTTTGCCCTGAAGCCCGAACGGCGTGACGCCGCCCTTGATCAGGTCGGCCCCGATGTTGGAGGTCATGATCATGACCACGTTTCGGAAGTCGACATGCCGGCCGAACGAGTCGGTCAGTCGGCCCTCTTCCATGATCTGCAGGAGCATGTTGAAGACGTCGGGGTGACCCTTTTCGACCTCGTCGAGCAGGAGCACGCTGTACGGCCGACGGCGGATGCGCTCGGTGAGCTGGCCGCCTTCCTCGTAGCCGACGTACCCGGGAGGCGCACCGATCAGACGGCTGACGTTGTGCTTCTCCATGTACTCGCTCATGTCGATCGAGATGAGCGCGTCCTCGTCGCCGAACATGAACTCGGCCAAGGCCTTGGAGAGCAGCGTCTTGCCCACGCCCGACGGGCCGAGGAACAGGAACGAGCCCATCGGGCGGTTCGGGTCCTTCAGGCCGGAGCGAGCACGGCGGATCGTCTTGGCGATGGCGTTGATTGCCTCGTTCTGGCTGACGACCCGCTTGTGCAGCTCGTTCTCCAGCTCCAGAAGACGCTGGGCCTCTTCCTTCTCCAGGCGGGTCAGCGGCACGCCCGTCATCTTGCTGATGACCTCGGCGATGACCTCTTCGTCGACGACGCCGTCGACTTCCTTGGCCTTCTCACGCCACTGACGCTGCAGCTCTTCCTTCTTGGAACGCAGACGCTCGGCCTCGTCTCGGAGCTTGGCGGCCTCCTCGTACTCGGCGTTCTTGACGGCCTCGTCCTTGGAGATCGACAGCCGCTCGATCTGCTCTTCCAGCTCCGCCAGATTCGGCGGCTTGGTCATCGTCTTGAGCCGGATGCGGGCACCCGCCTCGTCGAGCACGTCGATCGCCTTGTCCGGCAACGACCGCCCGCTGATGTAGCG
The DNA here is from genome assembly GCA_038746835.1 of Planctomycetota bacterium. Classification (NCBI taxonomy): domain Bacteria; kingdom Pseudomonadati; phylum Planctomycetota; species Planctomycetota bacterium. The sequence goes on from JBCDKH010000123.1 coordinate 1,491, forward strand.
GTCGGACATCTCGACGGCCTCTTCGAGCGCCTCGTCGGTGATGCGGACGCGGTGGTGCTCCTCGTACTTCTCGCGAAGCCCGGCCAGAATCTTGACGGCGTCTTCCTTGCTCGGCTGGTCGACCTGGATCGGCTGGAATCGCCGGGCCAGGGCGGCGTCCTTCTCGATGTACTTGCGGTACTCTTCAAAGGTCGTCGCACCGACGCACTGGATCTCGCCGCGCGACAGGGCGGGCTTGAGCACGTTGCTGGCGTCGATCGCGCCCTCGGCACCGCCGGCACCGACGAGCGTGTGCAGCTCGTCGATGAACAGGATGATGTTCTTGGCCCGGCGGACCTCGTTCATGACGGCCTTGATCCGCTCTTCGAACTGGCCGCGGTACTTCGTGCCGGCGACCATCATGGCGAGGTCGAGCACGATCAGCCGTCGGTCGTAGAGGATCTCGGGCACGTTGTTGGCCACGATCATCTGGGCCAGGCCCTCGACGATGGCGGTCTTGCCCACGCCCGCCTCGCCCAGGAGGACGGGGTTGTTCTTCTGACGTCGGCACAGAATCTGGACGACGCGCTCAATTTCCTCGCTCCGGCCGATGACCGGGTCGAGTTGGTTTTCCTTGGCCAGTTCCGTGAGGTCGCGGCCGAAGGAATCGAGGGCGGGCGTCTGGCTCTTGCCCTTCTTGCCCTTGCGACCCTCGGAGCCGCCGCCACCGGCGGTGACGGTCTCTTCCTCGTCCTCGCCCTCGACGCCTGCGCCGAGGAGGTTGAGGACCTCTTCTCGGACCTCTTCGAGCTTGAGGCCGAGGTTCATGAGGACCTGAGCCGCGACGCCGTCGTGCTCACGGAGCAGGCCGAGCAGAAGGTGCTCGGTGCCGACGTAGTTGTGGTTGAGGTTGCGGGCTTCCTCGATGGCGTACTCGATGACCTTCTTGGCCCGCGGGGTTTGCGGGAGTTTGCCCATCGTGACCATCTCCGGGCCGGACTTCACGAGCTTTTCGACCTCGACGCGGACCTTTCGGAGGTCGACGTCGAGGTTCTTCAGCACGTTGGCGCCGACGCCACTGCCTTCTTTGACGAGCCCGAGCAGGATGTGCTCGGTGCCGATGTATTCGTGGTTGAAGCGCTGCGCCTCCTGGTTGGCCAGGGCCATGACCTTGCGGGCGCGGTCTGTGAATCGCTCAAACATGGTGGGTTTCGCCCTTCTGGAACATTTCGAAGCGGTCGCGTCGACGAGACGCTCCGCTGCGAGTTAGATCGGTCCGGTCTCACCATACGCCGCGACCGAGTCGCATGATCGGTCGTAGCTCCCCGAACCGGGGAGCCACGGACCGTGATTCGCGTGCCGAGCGGCCATCCGCGGTCAATTGACGCGGATGACGACCTTTCCGACGTGCTTTTGCGACGCGAAGTACGTGTAAGCCTCCTTGGCTTCACCAAAATCGAAGACTCGGTCGATCACCGGCTTGATCTGGTGACCCGCAACGGCCCGGTTCATCGTCTCGAAGCGGTGGACGCTGCCGACGTAGATGCCGCGGATGGTCTGGGCGTTGAGCAGCGCGGGCAGGATGCTCGGCTGCTCGTCGGGATTGGTCAGCAGGCCGATCAGCGACACCGTCCCGCCGACGCGGACGGACTGGAGCGACCGTTCGAGCGTGCCCGCACCGCCGACTTCGAGCACGTTGTCGACGCCGCGGCCGTCGGTCAGCTTGAGGACCTCGTCCTGCCACTCGGGGTTCTTGCCGTAGTTGACGACGTGGTCCGCACCGAGCTTCTTCGCCAGCTCGAGCTTCTCGTCGCTGCTGCTGGTGATGATGGTCGTGGCTCCGAGAGCGTTGGCGAACTGGAGGCCGAAGATGCTCACGCCGCCCGTGCCGAGGAGCAGGACCGTGTCGCCCGCCTGCGTGCCAGCCGATTCAAGGGCGTTCCACGCGGTGACGGCCGCGCACGGCAGAGTCGCGGCTTCCTCGTAGCTCAAGTGATCCGGCACCTTTACCAGTGAGTCCGCAGGCAAGGCGACGCGCTGCTGCAGCATGCCGTCCACGCCGCCGCCGAGGCCAGACCGGAGGGCCGTCTCGGTTGCGGGTCCGGCGAGGAAGTCCCGCATGAAGTTCGCTGCGACGCGATCGCCCACATTCCACTTCGAGACGTCTTCGCCGACTGCGACGACCTCACCGGCGCCGTCGGAGAGCGGCACGACGTTTTTCGTGTCGTTCCGCGGGTAGCCGCCCTTGGTGACGATGAGGTCTCTGAAGTTGAGGCTGCAGGCTTTGACCGCGACGACGACCTCGCCGCGTCGGGGTTCGGGGGTGGCGACGTCGACGCGTTCGAGCGCATCGGGGACGCCGGCGTCGGAGACAATTCGGTAGGCAGAGTGGTTGCTCATTGGATTGTTCGACTGTATGCGAACAATCGTTCTGGCGGCAAACTGCCACCCGGATTCGAGGTATGATTCCCCGTGCCTCGGCCGCTTTCGCATCCTGACATTCGCGACGTCGAGCTCGTCGACGTCCTTGCCGCACTGAGCGATCCGGTACGACTGGAGATCGTGCGGACGGCGGACGACTCGCCGGGACCGTTGCCGTGCAACGCCTTCTTCGAAGCGATCCCGCGGAGCACGCTCAGCCACCATTGGAAGATTCTGAGGGATTCCGGCTTGATCTGGCAGGAGACCAAAGGCACCACGCGGCTGAACAGCGTTCGTCGCGTGGAGATGGATGAGCGATTCCCCGGCCTGCTCGACGCTGTTCTGGCAGCGGCAGTCGATCGGTAAGCCGAACGCGGCCGATTGGAACGTGTGCCTCGCTGCTCCGGCCGCATCGGCCAAGTCGTTGTGATTGGTGGGGCGGGACGTTGAGTCGGCTCTGTTCGAGGCTTGCCCGCCGGACCGTGTTCGGGGACCATCGCCGTCGAACCCCCATTTCCAATCCATGAGCTTTCCCATCGACCTTTCGAGCTACAAGAAGATCGCCATTGACCCGGCTGCGTCGTCCATGACGGACGAGCAGCACGAAGCGATCAAGCACAACACGCAGCTCTGCCGTGACACGCTCGTCTTTTTCACCGCCATCGCCGCCGCCAAAGGGCTCGGCGGCCACACCGGCGGGGCGTTCGACATCGTGCCAGAGGTCATGATCGTCGACGCGATGATGCGGCACGACTCCAAGCCGATCGTCCCGATCTACTTCGACGAGGCCGGCCACCGCGTCGCGATCCAGTACCTCATGTCGGTCCTCAACGGCCACATGGAGCCGGATCGGCTTTTCCACTATCGCGAGTACAACCAGCATCTGCCCGGCCACCCGGAGCTCGGCCACACGCCCGGCATCGGCTTCAGCTCCGGTCGCCTCGGCCACATGTGGCCGTACGCCAACGGCGTCGCGCTCGCCCACCCGGACCAGGCCGTCGTCGTCTTCGGCAGCGACGGCAGCCAAATGGAAGGCAACGACGCTGAGGCCGCCCGCATCGCGGTGTCGCTCGGGATCAACATCAAGATCCTCGTCGACGCCAACGACGTCACCATCGCCGGCAAGCCCAGCAGCTACCTTCAGGGCTTCGACATCGGCCAAACACTCGCCGGCCATGGTGTGCCGATCGACACGGGCGATCCCGAAGACCTCGAAGCCTTGCACTTCCGCATCCACAAGGCGATGCAGAAGGACGGCCCGGCCGCGCTCATCAACGTCCGCCGCATGGCTGTCGGCATGGGCGAGGAACTCGAAGGCGAGCCGCATGCCCACGACGTCATTCCGGTCAAACACGCCGTCAGCTATCTCGAAAAGCGGGGCGGTTTCGAGGCTTGCATCGACTACCTGAACAACGTCGCCAAGGGCGACAAGCAGCCGAGCTATCCCGGCTCCAGCGACAATCAGAGCAAGAACCGCAGCCTGTTCGGCAGCATCGTCGTCGACATTCTCGGCAAGATGAGCGACGAGGAGCGCAAGGCCAAGGTCATGGTCATCGACCCCGACCTCGAAGGCTCCACCGGCATCGCCGCGATCCGCAAGGCATACCCGGAGATCTACCACAAGACCGGCGTCATGGAACGCGGCGCTTTCTCCGCCGCTGCCGGGTTCGGCATGAACCACAACGGCAAGCAGGGCATCTTCGCGACCTTCAGCGCGTTCCAGGAGATGATCCTGAGCGAGCTGACGATGGCCCGGCTCAACAAGTCGAACGTGCTGTGCCACTTCAGCCACAGCGGCGTCGACGACATGGCCGACTCGACGTGCCACTTCGGCATCAACAACCTCTTCGCCGACAACGGCCTGCCCGAGGCCGAGCTGGACGTTGACGCGACCGACAAGACGCGCCTCTACTTCCCAGCCGACGGCCACCAGATGCGGGCGATGCTGGAAAAGATCTTCTTCGACGAGGGCTGCCGCTTCGTCTACTCCAACCGCTCGGCTGTCCCGAACATTCTCGGCACTGACGGTAAAGAGTTCTTCGATCCCGCCGGCGGCTACGCCTTTGAAGTCGGCAAGGACGACGTCATCCGCGAAGGCACCGCCGGCTATGTCGTCTCGTACGGCAGCACGCTCTACCGCGCCCTCGGCGCCGTCGAGCAGCTCCGCAAGGACGGCCTCGACGTCGGCCTCATCAACAAGTGCACGCTCAACGTCGTCGACCCGGCCACGCTTGACCGCATTGGCAAGACCGGCTTCTGCCTCGTCGCCGAAGAATGGAACGTCAAGACCGGCCTCGGCAGCCGCTTCGGGACGTACCTGCTCCGGGCCGGTGCCCACGTGACGTACAACCACATCGGCACCTACCGCGAAGGCCCCGGCGGCCTCTGGCAACAGATGGGCTACCAGGGCCTCGACCCCGAGGGCATCGCCAAGAAGGTCAAGCAACTGGCAGGCTGACGTCGTAAACTATCGGCGTGGCGGGTCGCACGAAAAGTCCGTTCCCCGGCATGGACCCGTTCCTCGAACGGACGTGGTCGGACGTGCACGGGCGGCTCGTCACCTACGCCGCCGATGCGCTTTCGGCAGAGCTTCCAGACGATTTAGCGACGCGTACGGAGCGACACATCGCGGTCGATGATGACGCTGACGGCGAATCGTCATCTACGACTGGGATTATCGTTCCAGACGTCGAGGTTGTTGACTCCCAGTCGGAAACACGCGGCGGCGTCGCGGTTCTGGAGGCGCCGACGTCGCTCGCACCACTCAAGCTCCTGACGGACGGTCTGCCCAAACGTCGCCGACACATCGGCATCGTCGACCTCGACGGCAAGCTCGTCACCGTCATCGAGTTCGTCAGTCCGGCGAACAAGATCGGTCGCGGTCGACGCGACTTCCTTCGCAAGCGTCGCCGCCTGATCAAGGCGGGTGTGCATGTCGTCGAGATCGACCTGACCCGCGAGGGCAAGTGGCGGCGCCTGTACGAAGGCTTCGAGTTTCCCAAGAGGAGCGACACGGAGTACCGCGCGATCATCTTCGCGGCCGGACGTGTCGACGAGCCGCCGACCCCGTGGCTGCATCCGATGCCGCTGGCGGAGCCGTTGCCGACAGTCAAGATTCCGCTGCGGCCGAAAGACCAGCCGGCCGAGCTCGAACTGCAACCGCTTGTCGACGCAACCTACCGCAACGGTCGGTACGGCCGGACCATCCGTTACGACGACCCGTGCTGGCCCGAGCTGCCGGAGTCGGCGATGTTGCTCGTTTCGTCGGCGTAGCACGCCCTGTGCTACGTGGCCGGCTGGCTTTCAACGCGAAGACGCAAAGAGGCGAAGGGCCGCAAAGAAGAGGAAAGGATCAGAGGTCTGACGCCGTTGCCCTCCGGCTTTCTAGTCCGTCTCTGCTTCGCGACTCTTCGTTCCTTCGCCGCTTCGCGTTTCAGCCAACGACTTCCGCGGCTCAGCCCGGCCGGGTGGTCGGCGCGGGGAATGCGGCTTCGACGGTGATCGATTCGCCGGCGCGGTCGACGGTGACGTCGATGGTGTCGCCGGGCTCTTTGTTGGACAGGGCCATGCGGAGCGACGCGAGGGTCGGCGTGTCACGGCCGTCGAGGGCGGTGATGACGTCGCCTTCCTGAAGGCCTGCGACGGCGGCCGGTGAGTCGTCGGCGATGCCGCGGATCGACAGCTCCTGCTCGCCGCCGAGCGCGACGCCGAGTCGGACACGTCGCTGCTGACTGACGAACGCCAGCTCTTCCTTCGGCGTCTCGGCGATGCGGTCGACCATGATCGCCGCCGCCTGCGCGACGCGGGTCAGGCCTTCGAAGTTGAGGGTCTCGATGTCGTCGTCGGGCGTGTGGTACGTGTCGGTGATGCCGCCGAAGAGGAACATCGCCGGAATGCCGGCCTGGATGAACGGGGCGTGATCGCTGCGTCCGCCGGCCTGCATGCGTTCGATCTCAAGGCCGACGTCGTTCAGAGCCGACTCGGCGATCTCCGGCAGCGGCAGCGACGTCTCGGCTCCGCCGACGAAGAGCTTTTCGTCGCGGACGATGCCGACCATGTCGAGGTTGACCATCGCGACGAAGTCCAGCTCGTCCTCGCCGGCCATGCGGACCATCTCGCGTGCGCCGACGAGCCCGATCTCCTCAGCGGTGAAGAGCGCGAAGACGATGCTGCGGGCGGGCTTCTCACCGGCTTCGGCGCGGAGTGCGAAGTACTCGGCGATTTCCATGACGGCCGCGGTGCCGCTGGCGTTGTCGTCGGCGCCGTTGTGGATGCCGCCGCCGTTGGTGCGGCTGCCGTACTCGCCGCGGCCGAGGTGGTCGTAGTGCCCACCGACGACGACGAACTCATCGGCGATTTCGCCTTCGATCATGCCGACGATATTGCGGACGACGGCGTCACCGCCCCGGCCGCGCCAGCCGCCAGAGAGGAGCACGTCGCTCGTCTTGGTCTGCGGGGTGAAGGTCGCGTCGATCTGGCCCTGCAGATACCCGAGGCTCGGCATGTCCGCATCGGCCAGAAGCTGCTCGGCGACATCGTGCGAGATGTGGAAGGCCGGAATCTCACCCGTCGGCCTGCCGACGCCGAACGAGCGCAGGCCCTCGGCGCGAGAGTGCATCGGCGGGTTCACGATCAACACGGCCACCGCGCCGGCTTCGGCGGCGGCGCGCACCTTGACGTTGAGGCCGGCGTTGCCGCTGAAGCCGCCGCCGTCAGACAGCCGGCTGTTGCCTTCGGCGTCGAACGGCTCGTATCGCAGCATCAGTGCGACGTGGCCGTCGATGTCGACGTCGGCAAAGTCGTCGTATGCATCGTCCGACACGCCATAGCCGACGAAGGCGAGCGGCCCGGTGAAGCTGCCGGGCTGGCTGAAGGACAGCGGCACGTAATCGTCGCCGTTTACCGATAGGTGGGCGAAGTCGTAACCCATCGAGAGCGGCAGCTCGAACGTCTGGTTGTAATCGTCCTCGCCCGGCAGATATGCGAGGCCAAGGCGTTCAAACTGATCGGCGATGAAGTCGGCCGACGCTTCGAGACCTGCGTCATCGACGAGACCGCGGCCTTCCCGCTCGTCGTCAGCGAGCCACGCGACACTGCCAAAGATCTCGTCTTCGGTGATCTCGAGTGAGAGCTCTTCGAGCGGATCGGCAAAAGCGTGGCAGGCAAGCGAGGCAGAGCAGGCAACGGCGAAGAGGGCGATACGTCGAGTCATGGCCCACGCTACGGTGGCTGCCCGTGGAGCAGCAGCTTCAGGCAACTTCACGCTCGCCTCTGGCCGAACTGCTGGTTCTGGCCCTGCCGACGGTCGCCCAGATGGCCAGTTACACGGTGATTCAGTTCACCGACACGTACATGCTCAGCCGACTCGGCGAGCTGGAAGCGACGGCTGCGGGGAATGCGTCGTTTTTCGGCTTTGCGCTGATCAGCCTCGGCTTCGGGACGATGTGGGTCGTCAACACGCTCGTCAGCCAGGCATTCGGCCGGGGCGACAACCGGGCGTGCGGCGAACACCTGTGGGCTGGCGTCTGGCTCGGCGTGGCTTACGGCGTGCTGCTTTTGCCGGTCTGCCTGCTCGCCGACGAGATCTTCAACCTGCTGCCGCACGAGTCCGACCTTGCAAAGGCTGAGGCGGACTATTTGGCGATCGTTCTGTCGTTCACCGCGCTGCGTCTCGTGGCAGCGGCGGCGGGGCAGTTCTTGCTCGCGGTCGATCGGGCGAATCTCACGTTGCTGGCTGCGTTCGTCGGTGCAGGCGTGAATGTCCTGGCCAACTACGTGCTGATCTACGGGCACTTCGGCTTCCCTGCGATGGGCGTGGCTGGGGCGGCGTGGGGGGCGAATGTTGGCGCGGGTGTGGAACTCCTGGTGCTGGTCTTCTGCTGTTCGCTGCCATCGATCTGCTCGACCTATGGCGTGTGCAACTGGCGGCCCAGGTGGAAGCGACTCCGCACGCTCATCAAGGTCGGCCTGCCGTCGGGCGGGCAGATGCTGGGCGATGTGACGGCGTGGACGGCGTTCTCGCTGTGGGTCATGGCACCGTTCGGCACGCAAGCCATGGCCGCGAACACGTTCCTGATGCGGTTCATGAGCATGAGCTTCCTGCCGGTTTTCGGGCTGAGTGCCGGCGTGACGGCGCTGGTCGGCCGGTACATCGGTCGTGGACAGCCGGACGTCGCGTGCCAGCGCGCCGCGCTGGGCTTCAAGCTCGCGGCGGCGTTCATGCTGACCTGCGGCCTGTGCTTTCTGTTCTTCGGTGGGGCGATGATCGGGCTGTTCACCGACGACCCGGAGGTCAGGCGAATGGGGACGCTGCTGATGAAGTTCGCCGCGGCGTACCAGCTGTTCGACGCGCTCTACATCATTTATGTCGGTGCGCTTCGCGGTGCGGGCGACACGTTCTGGCCGGCCGTGGCGACGGCGGGTTTGTGCTGGTTGATCGTCGTCGGTGTCGCGGGCGTGTTGGCTTACGGCGTGCCGGAGCTGGGCATCGCCGGCCCGTGGATCTCAGCGTCGGTTTACGGCGTGTTGCTGGGGCTATTCATGTGGCTCCGCTTCAAAGCAGGCGGCTGGCGAAGCATTCAGCTCGACGCGGAGCCGGCCAACGTCGTGTAAACTGACGGCATGGCCAAGCTCGAGATCGAGGTGTCCGACGAGATGATCCAGGTGCTGGCCCGCATGGGCGAGAAGTCCGGCAAGTCGCCGGCGGAGGCGTTGATGGCATTGCTGGATCGCGAGATCGGCGTCTACGTCGAGGACCAGAAGCGGTTCAACGACCTGATCGCCGAGGGCGATGACAGCGGGCCGGCTATTCCCGTCACGGACGAGTACTGGGCACAGGAGGAGCGGCACATGGAGGAACAGATGGACCTCATGGACAAGCACCGTCGCGAGCACGAGGAGTACATGTCGCGAGCCAGCCGCAAGCGGTCCGAGGCGAAAGAGGCGGAAGCGGCATGACGGTGCGGCTGTACACGTCGCCAGCCGCACGGGATGATCGGCGGGAGATCGGCAGCTACCTCTACGGCGAGACGTACGACCGTGACCTTGTCCGTCGCTGGTTCACCAGCGTTCGAGCAGAGACTGCCTACGCCGTCGAATATCCGAGGCAGACCCCGCCGCTGATCGGCTTCTCCAATCGCCCCGAAGGCCCGCTGCGACGTCGCATCATCACCGGCTTCAAGAACTACCTGCTCTTCTACCGGTTCGACGAGAACACCGTCACCGTCACCCGCATCCTTCACGGCAGCCGCGACCTGCGTCGTGTGCCGGACCTGTAGCCGGCCTAGCGTGCCAGCGTGAGGCTGCTGCAGACTGGGATTATCATCGGACTCGCTCGCCCGATCGCCACGGGCGGGTCGTCTGCCCGCTGACACCTCAGCATCCCGCCGACGAACCCGCCCCGAGGCCGAGACGCCTCGGGGTTTTTGATTGACCGCCACGACCACCGCCATGAGCTACAAGGACACGCTCAACCTGCCCAAGACCGACTTCGCCATGAAAGCTCAGCTCACCCAGCGCGAGCCGCAACGGCTAGCCAACTGGGAAGCCGACGGCCTGTACGGCAAGGTGCTCGACGCCCACGCGAGCGACCCCGTCTTCAACCTGCACGACGGCCCGCCTTTCGCCAACGGCGAC
>JBCDKH010000124.1 GCA_038746835.1 Planctomycetota bacterium
CGGTAGTCGCGGATGGCGACCATGACGTCGAGTTGGCGTGGCGTGATGTTCATTGTGTGCGCTCCGTGCGTTTGGACCGTGTTTAGGCGGACACTACCCGAACACCTTGGCCGACGTCAAGCGGACGCCGCGTTCATTTACACGCGGCATCCGCTTGACGTCGGTCAAGGTGTTCGGGTAGTGTCCGCCTAAACACGGTCCGAACGCATGGAGCGCACACAATGAACATCACGCCACGCCAGCTCGACGTCATGGTCGCCATCCGCGACTACCGCTATCTCAACGGCGTCGCCCCGACCATGCAGGAGCTGGCCGACCAGCTCGGCACGAGCAAGGTCACCATCTTCGAGCACGTCGGCGCTCTCGAGAAGAAGGGCCTGCTCACCCGCGATAAACACAAGGCCCGCTCGCTGACCATCTCCGCCGACGCGCCGCTGCCCGACGAAGAGCGGGCCAGCAAGCTGCCGCTGGTAGGCTCCATCGCCGCGGGTTCGCCGATCGAGGCCGTGGAAAACCGCGAGGAACTCGATCTCGAGCAGCTCTACAGCCGGCCGAACGGCGTCTTCGTCCTCAAGGTGCGCGGCGAGAGCATGATCGAAGACCATCTCTGCGACGGCGACTATGTCGTCGTCGAACGCCGCGACAGCTGCCGCAACGGCGAACAGGTCGTCGCCCTTCTCGACACTGGTGAGGCGACCCTCAAGCGGTTTTACAAAGAAGGCAAAGACGTCCGACTCCAGCCGGCGAACCACACGATGGAGCCGAAGATCGTTCCGGCCGATGCAGTGCGCGTTCAGGGCGTGGTGATCGGGCTGCTGCGTAGCTATTAGCGGGCGATGCTAAGGAGAAAGCACCTTATGCAGGCGTGTCTCAAAGTTGGACGAAAGCGATCATGGGACCGCCACTTCGATCGTTTTCGTGCGGCAGCGGCTGCGGTAGCTCTCTATCGCAGCCGCTCTAGCGCGTTGGAGGCCACACTGATCGTTTCATGTGTGGTCATGCTGATTGCATCCGGGACGGTGCTCCTCAAGTTTCTTTTGGGACTTGACGAGTCAGTTTCGACCCTGGCCACTCTCACAATGATTTTCGCGTCGTGGGTTTGCATAGCTGCGACCATCGTCAGCGAAAGGCGCGTGAGGAGGATCATGGAGAAGATCGGCGACCGTCGCGCCTGCACTCTCTGCGGCTATGACCTGACCGATCGCCCCAACGCCGACTGCCCGGAGTGCGGCCGAAAGGCGATCGAGAGCGGTCTTTCCTGATGATTTCGAGACAACCTCCGGCGTCATCCTGAGCGAGCGGAGCGAGTCGAAGGACCACGCCTGCTCACCCTCATCAGAACCAAACGAGGTCCCTCGGCAACCCTCGGGATGACGGAGGGGCATTGCGAGCAACTGCACCATCGTCGCCATCCGCCCAACCTAGCTTTCCGCATGCCCGACGAACTGCACCTCCTGTCCCCCGCCGGGTTCGCTGCGGCGGGCAATGCGGCTGGACTAAAGCCGAGTGGCAAGCACGATCTCGGGCTGCTCGTCTGCACGGGTCAGCAGCCCGCCAGAGCGGTGGCCGCGTTCAGTCGGAATCGCATCGTCTCGCCGACGATCACCGTCGGCCGGGAGCACCTTGCGGATGGGAAGCTCCGGGCGGTCGTCGTCAACAGCGGCAACGCCAACGCCTGCACCGGTGCCGACGGCGAGGCGGACGCCCGGCAGACGTGCGACCTCGTCGCGGAACTCGTCGGCTGCGACGCGACCGACGTCCTGCCAAGCTCGACCGGCATCATCGGCCATCGGCTCGACATGCCGACACTGCTCTACGGCGTCCGGACAGCGCACGACCAGCTCGGCACGTCTGCCGACCACGCTGCCGACTTCGGCCGGGCGATCCTGACGACCGACCTCGTCACGAAGTCGGCCGCGACGACGTTCGAGTCCGCCACGATCGCCGGCTGCTGCAAGGGCAGCGGCATGATCGGGCCGATGCTCGGCGTCGACGGTGCGGGTGGGGAAAAACAGGCGACGATGCTCGCGTACGTGACGACGGACGTGGCAATCGAGCTCGACCTCCTCCGCCGCTGCGTCGATCAGGCGGCTCAGCGGACGTTCAACCGCACTACCGTCGACGGCCACGCCAGCACCAACGACACGCTCCTCGTCATGGCCAGCGGCCAAAGCGACGTTCGCATTACATATGACACTGTCGACGCCTTCGCCGAATCGCTCACCGGCCTCTGCGATCAACTCGCATATCAGATCGCCAAAGACGGCGAGGGCGCGACAAAGGTCGTGACCATTCGTGTCACCGGAGCCGCAGCCGAAGCGGACGCGGCGGCGATGGCGATGGGCATCGCGGAGAGTCCACTCGTGAAAACCGCTCTGCACGGCAACGACCCGAACTGGGGCCGGATCGTCTCGATCGCCGGGAAGGTCGCTGCCCGCGATGGCTTGACCCTTGATCCGGACAAGTGCACGCTCTCGATCTGCGGCTTCGACGTTTACTCCGGTGGCATCCCACTCGACTTCGATGCGGCTGCGGCGTCGAAAGCGCTCGCGGCGAAGGAAGTCGAGCTGGTCTTCGATGCTGGCGTGGGCCAAGCCTCCGCCCACGTCTACACGTGCGACTTGTCCCGCGAGTACATCACCATCAACGCGGACTACACGACCTGAGCGAGAGACGCGTTACTCGCCACCTCCATCATCCTGAGCGAGCGCAGCGAGTCGAAGGACCTCGCTTAGTTGTCTTCGCCGATGCAATGCGCGGTCCCTCGGCTGCGCTCGGGATGACGAATGCAACAAACCCGATTTTGCCTTGCTGCCCGTCGTGCTACTCCACCTTCACCACGCGCGCTCCCAACTCACGCATCGCCGCCTGGACGATCGGATCGGCTTCGTAGTCGAGCGTGTTGGAGGCCGTCGTCGGGTTCTCGGTCGGGGCGTCCGGATCGACGTCGATCTCAATCGTCGGCGGTGCGTCGAGGTTCAGCTGCTCGGCAATCGCGGCGGCCAAGGCGGAGGTCGTCGACTCGCGGCGAAGCATCGATACCTGGCGCGGGCCACCGGCGGCGAGGAGTGTGACGGCCGACGCATCGAGACCGACCAGCCGCGTGCCGTCGAGCAGACCCGCGACGTTGGGCTGGTCTCGCTCCAGTCGCTGCCGCACCGACGCCCAGACGGCCTCAGGGTTGATAGCGGCTTTCGTCTGAACCGGTGTTTCTGCACGCTCCGACGACGCCTCTGGCTCGGAACCTGTTAAGTCAGCCGTTTTTTTTTCCGCAGGCGACGCCGGCGCAGCGCCGAGGAGTTGCTCGACCGACGTGAACTGCCGGCCGAGGCAAAGGCGGACGAGTGTCGCGTCGAGCAGTGCCCGCCCGGTTGCCCCGGCCGTGCGGATCTGCCGGCGAAGCTCCTCCAGAATCGCCACCGCCTGAGCGAGCCCCGCGACGTCGAACGCCTCCGCCTGCCGATCGAGCACTGACGCGTCGAGCCCGGGCAGATCGCCTGCCGGTGCCTCCTTGCCGAGTGTCTTCCGGATGAGCAGCGCGTGTGCGTGCTCGACAAGCGCGTGCAGAAACGCGTCGGTGCCAAGGCCGTCGGTCAGCATTGCCGCCGTCTCGGACAAAGCGGGCTCGACATTTCCGTCAGCGATCGCGTCCATGATCGTCGCAACACGATCTCTCGCCGGCAGGCCGAGGAGTCGCGTGACCGTGTCGACCGTGAGCGTCTCGTCGCCATCGAGGCCGGACAGCAGTCGATCGAGCAGCGAGAGGCTGTCGCGCATGCTGCCCTGCCCGTTGCGCGCAACCAGCCGCAACGCCTCGTCATCGGCCGTCTTGCCCTCCTTGGCGACGACGTGCTCCAAGTGCCCGACGACGTCGGTCGCAGGCAGGTCCTTGAAGTCGAAACGCTGCACACGACTCAGGATCGTCGGCAGGATCTTCTCCGGCTCCGTCGTCGCCAGCACGAACTTCACGTGGCCTGGCGGTTCTTCGAGGATCTTCAAGAGCGCGTTGAACGCGGCCTTGGAGAGCATGTGCGCCTCGTCGATGATGTAGACCTTGAACCGGCTCCGCATGGGGCGGAAGCGGGCGTTTTCGATCAGCTCGCGGACGTTGTCGACGCCGGTGTTGCTGGCCGCGTCGATCTCGATGACGTCGACGTCGTCGCCGCGGAAGATCGCCTCGGCCGTCTCGCTGGTCGGGTCGGCCTCGGTCGTCGGCCCGTCGGTTTCCGGGGCGTTCAGCGCGAGGGCGAAGATTCGGGCCATCGACGTCTTGCCGACGCCGCGCGTGCCGCAGAAGAGGTACGCGTGGTGAATACGGCCGATCTCGATCGCCTTGGCCAGCGTCTGGGCGACCTGCTCCTGCCCAACGACCTCGCCGAAGGTCCGGCTGCGGTACTTGCGGGCCAGGACCGCGTAGGGCTGAGGAGCAACGTCACCGTCCGCCATGGGCCGAGACTGTAGCGGCCCGAGGAGTCGTCACGCCGACGACGGTTCTCCTCGATACTGCCGCGGCGTCCGACCCGTGTACCGCTTGAACAGCCGATTGAAGTGGCTCAGATTGTCGAAGCCCGACGCGCTCGCAACGGCAGTCACGGCCTTGTCGGTCTCCCGGAGCAGTCGCATCGCCGATCGGACGCGCATCTGCTGCTGCCACGCGACGAACGTGGTGCCCGTCGCGCGCTTGAACGCTCGGCAAAACGCCTCGTGCGACAGGCCGCAGGTCGCCGCCGCACTCTGGCCGTCGAAGGCGTCTGGTCCCGCGGCCTCAAGCCGAGCGACGATCCGCCGGATGCGCGGATCCGGCGACGGCGGACGAGCAGACGTTGCGAATCGATCGCTGGCCCGCGGCGTTCCTGAAGCAAGCCTTTCCTGCAGTGTCGCGAGCAGCCGAGCCATCGGGGCAAGCCGAGTAAGCGTCGTCTCGGCCGCAACGATCTCGTCAAGAGCGGCGTCGATCACGGCACTCGTCCGCTCGAACAGGACGCCGCGACGTGCCGACTTCACCAACCCGTCGAGGCCGCCACCCGCAAGCTGGCTCAGCTGATCGATCGCGTCGTGGGTCAACTGAACGACGATCGCCTCTCGCTCGGCCGACTCGCCCGCCGGTGACGCCCACGCATGCGGCAACCATTGCCCGAGGATGACCGTCTGGCCGGGCGCGAACGTGCCCGTGTCATCGCCGACCAGCCGCGTCCCGGTCCCGGCCCGAATCTGAACGATCTCGACCTGTGCGTGGTGGTGCCAGTCGAACCGCCAGTGCCTGTCGGTCCGCACAAACGCGGCGATCGGCCGCTTCGCGTCGACGATGCTGGTTTCGAGCGTCGGTAGCACGGCGAGTCAAAATCGTACCATCCAGATCAAGACCGTCGTGGCACAAGCAGCTTGCACGTGACATTTTCCTCGACCGCACGAGGAGACAACCCATGACCACGACCATCACCGCCCACGACTTGTCCGCTCTTGACGCCCCGTACGACCTGACCGATGACCAGATCCGCCAGTTCCGCGAGGACGGCTTCATCAAGCTCAAAAACGTCTTCGACCGCGAAACGCTCGCTCACTTCGGCGAAGTGATCACGCGGCTGACCATGGAGATCGGTGCCAAGCAGGCCGACGTTCCGCTGGAGGAGCGCGGCACCTACGGCAAGGCGTTCATCCAGGTCGGCAACCTCTGGCAGCACGATGCCGAGGCCAAGGCGTTCAGCTGCAGTCGTCGGCTGGCCAAGCTCGCCAGCGACCTGATGGGCGTCGACGGCGTTCGGATGTACCACGACCAGGCGCTTTACAAGGAGGCCGGCGGCGGATTCACGCCGTGGCACGTCGACCAGCAATACTGGCCGATCGACAGCCCGAACACGATCACCGCCTGGATTCCGCTGCAGGCCACGCCGATCGAGATGGGCCCCCTCGAGTTCGGCCGGGGCAGCCACGTCAAGAACATCGGCCGCGAGCTGGCGATCAGCGACGAGAGCGAGCAGAAGATCCGCGACGCCGTCAAGGCCAACGGCGTCGTCAGCAGCTTCGAGCCCTACGAAGCGGGCGAGATCAGCTTCCACTACGGCTGGACCCTCCACCGCGCCGGCCCGAACACCTCCGACGCGCCGCGCAAGGTGCACACGGTGATCTACGTCGACAAGGACGCCACGGTGGCCAAGCCGAAGAACCAGAACCAGGAGAACGACCGCAACCACTGGCTCAGCAGCGCCGACGTCGGCACGATCCCGACAGGGCCGCTGAATCCGGTGCTGTTTGCGCGGTAAGCGGGCTAGGCACGACGCCGCCAACCCAGCACCCAGACCATCAGCATCGGCAAAGCGGCAGAACCAAGAACGAGGACGAGCTGCATCGCCTGGATCGCGTGTCTCCCTAGCTCGCCCCAATCTCGAAACGAGCTAACGAGCAGGATGGTCACGACGTTTGAGACCACCGTCACGCCTAGAGCCGTGATGGCGGCGACTTGGGTTCGAGCGAGCCACTTGATTGGACCGTTCCACCAGACAATAAACAAAATGCAAAGGGAAAACGTGACACACGACATCGCAATAGCGACTCCGAGCGCCCAATGGTGCGCGAGTCCTACGCCGAACCTAATCCATGAGACGGTGATGACTGGCAAGTGAAGCCAGCTCAGGAAAGCGACCGCCATCGCTGCAAACAATGGAAGTGTGGTCAATCTGCCATGAACAGATGCGGTCTGATGTAGAATTCTACCGCTCGAGACGGCGACCAAGTACGCGATCGGGATGACCATCCACTCCAAACCAGATGACGCACCCCAAAGTGCCGTCCCCATCTGATCGAAGTAGCCAAGAGAGTTGTCACCTAGTAACCAGCAGAAGGTCGTCCAACCAATTGTCCGAACAGCCAAGACGACGACACACAAGCCATAGATCCCGACGAGACCCCACGTTGGGACGCGATCTCTCGGCAAGATCACAGTGACTGCGAGTAGCGGTGCGAGCGGCAGCGCAGCGACAGTCGCGATTTCAAACGCGGCTATTGCCAAGACCTCGGCTGACACGTGCTGGGCGATCGCAGTAGTCCAAAGTCCCAAGTCGAAGTACTCGTACCCGCTCCACAAAACCCCTAAAGCCCACAGCACCACCGCGATCCGCAGGCCGAGCATCGCGTGGGCGAGACGTTGCTCGTCCTGCGGGCTGACCACGTCTGTGGCATACGGCAGCGTTGCGCCTCGAATCGGCCCGTCGGACCCTGCAGACTTGGACCCCGGCGACGACATGGCGTCAGAGTAACGGCTCGCCGACGAAACGCCTGACGCCGTCTTTCGTGCCGTTGCATCTCGTTGCCGATATGGTCGCTGCGATGAGTGCGACGAACCAGCCGCCGGCGTCCTGGTCTCAGCCGTGGCGATGGCCCATGCATTGGCAGATCCTCGTCGGCCTCGTGATCGGCGCGATCGCAGGGCTGCTCGTCGGGGTCTTCGCACTGCAGGCTGCTCGCGACCTCGGCGACGCGCGCGAGGCGGCCATGCTGCTCGAGTCGGGCGGCGATGTCAGCCTCGGCACGAGCCTCGGCACCTTCTGGGCGTACACCGTCTTCGACCTCGTCGGCGACCTCTTCCTCAACGGCCTGAAGCTCATCATCGTCCCGCTTGTGACGAGCAGCATCCTGCTCGCCGTCGCGAACCTCGGCGGTGGGGACGACTTCGGCAGACTCGGCACCAAGACGCTCGGCTACTACCTCTTCACCAGCCTCATCGCCATCCTCATCGGGCTGGTCCTGGTCAACACCTTCACGCCCGGCACGGCCGACGATCGCGGCATCCTCGTCGGCGAGGCCGATGTCTCAAAGACCTTCGCCAGCGAGGCAGAAGCCGTTTCGGGCAAGACCGAAGGCAAGACCGGCAGCGACTTTCTGAACGTCTTTCGTCAGATGGTCCCGCCGAACCTGATCGCGGCCGCGGCCGACGGCCAACTGCTCGGGCTCATCGTCGTCTCGATGATCGTCGGCTACATGACGACGCGCCTGCCCGGGCCGCTGGGCGACGTCTTCATGAAGTTCGTCCAGGCTGTCTACGAGCTGTCGCTGATGGTGACGCACCTGGTGCTCCGGTTCGCCCCGATCGGCGTCTTCGGCCTCATCGCCGCGACGATGGCGATTCAGTTCGCCAAGCTCTATCCGAACGACGACTTCATGTACTTCATCGCCGGCATCGGCAAATTCGCCGGCGTCGCAGCGGGGGCGCTCCTGCTTCACTTCCTCGTGACGATGCCGCTCATCCTGAGCTTCGTCGCCCGCGTCAACCCGCTCCGCCACTACGCCGCGATGTCCCCGGCGTTGCTGACCGCGTTCAGCACTTCCAGCAGTTCGTCGACGCTGCCGCTGACGATGGAGTGCGTCGAGGACCGCGCTGGCGTCAGCAATCGCGTCGCCAGCTTCACCCTGCCGCTGGGCGCGACCGTCAACATGGACGGCACGGCGCTCTACGAGTGCGTCGCGGCCATCTTCATCTGTCAGGCGTTCGGCGTGGACCTGTCGATCGCGCAGCAGTTCCTGATCGTCGTCGTCGCCCTGCTGACCAGCGTCGGCGTGGCGGGCGTGCCGTCGGCGAGCCTCGTCGCGATCGCCGTCATCCTCGGCAGCGTGCAGTCGCAGATCACCGGCCTGCCGCAGTACGAAGGCGTGAACCTGCTGGCCGGCATGGCCCTGCTCTTCGTCTTCGACCGCCCGCTCGACATGATGCGAACGGCCGTCAACATCTTCAGCGACTCCGTCGCCGCCGTCACGATCGCCCGAAGCGAAGGCGAGACTGACGTCCTCGCAACCCCCATGTCGACCGCCACCTCGTAGGGTGGGTCCCGGCCCACCATCTGGACCTCGATCCACATCAGCCAGTCCGTCATCCCGAGCGAGCGGAGCGAGTCGAGGGACCTCGCCCGATCACGGCTGAAAGAGACGAGGTCCCTCGGCTCCGCTGACGCTCCACTCGGGATGACGGAGAGTTCGATACGCGAGCGGCGCCCATGTCGACTTACGGCGGCGTCAGCAACGGCAGCGACCACTTGCGTCGCACATCGTCCGCCGCACGCCAGGCGATCGCGTCGCCGCGCAACAGCCGGAGCAGCGACCGCAGCGACACGCCGATGTTCGTCGCCGCCACCGACGGATCGCCACCCGTCGCATCCAACATGTCCAGCACCGACGCCACGGCCGCGGGGAACAACGGGTTCTTCGCGTTCATCTGAACACGCCCGTTCCGGACGTACTCGCTCCAAAACCACGGCCGCTCCAGCTCGCCAAGGTCGACGGCCACCCGCTCGCTCACCGCGATCTTCAGCCGAAGCTGTCGGACCGCATGACCGAGGTTGACCTTCGGCGACCGATCGTCGCCCGCCTGCGCCGTGATGCCCGTCGGCTGATGCAACAGTCGAACTTCCGCCGCCGTCTTGTTCCGCTTCTGCCCGCCCGGCCCGCCGGCCGCTCGCTTCTCGACGCGACAAGCCGCGAGCAGCTTCGCATCGTCCGCCGCCAGCCACTCGTCACGCGTCACGACGTCTTCACCTCGGCCGGGACGTCCGGCACCCGAAGCGTGAACGTGCTGCCAACGCCCGGCGTGCTCTTGACGCTGATGCTCCCGCCGATCGCACCGGCTGCGTGCTTCACGATGCTCAGGCCCAGCCCCGTCCCACGTGCACCCGACCGCGCGTTCGTCCCGGTCCGCGCCGCATCGACCTGGTAGAACCGCTCGAAGATGCGGTCGAGCTGCTCGGGCTCGATGCCGACGCCCGTGTCGGACACCACGAAGTCGACCTCGCGAATCGGCCGACCCGTCAGCCGCTTGTGCAACGCCCCGGCCGCGGCGGCGACGTCGACCGACGCGATCTCCAACGACACCCGACCGCCGGGCGACGTGTACTTGACCGCGTTTTCCACCAGGTTCTTCAACGCCAGCTGCAACAGCCGACGGTCCGACCTGAGCGCGTCAACCTCGAGCACGACGGGCAACGCCAGCTTGATGTCGCGCTCGGCCGCCATCGGCCCGACGAGCTGCCGAATCTCGCGGACGACGTCGGACACCGCGATGTCTTCGATCTCCGCCTGCTGTTCCGAGTCTTCCGAACGCGACAGGTCCAGCAGGTCGCGCAGCAACTCTTCCATGCGCAGCAGGTGCCCGCCCTGAATGTCCAGGCACCGCGCGACGTCGGGCGTGGCCAGGTCCGACGGATTCTCCACGAGGTCAAGCAGCGTCTCGTGCGCCACCTTGATCGCCGCGACGGGCGTCCGCAGTTCGTGCCCCGCGTTGGCGACGAAGTCGCTCTTCATCCGCAGCGCCTGATCGAGCGTCGAGATGTCGCGCAGAACCACCAGTACGCCGCCCGCCCGGCTGCGCGTCGCCACCGCCTGAAACGCCAGCGGCTTCGAACTCGTGCCGAGCCGCACGTCCTTCCGCAGCGGTAACCTCGGCCGACCGTCACGTCCGACCTCGTCCAGCTCGATCCCGGCCGTCCTGTCGAACAGCTTCAGCACGGCCGGCTCGCTGACGACCGTCTCGACCGTCTCGCCCAGCGCCTTGGCCTTGGGCAACCCCAGCAAGTCCGCCGCCGGCTGGTTCACCAGGATCAACCGCCGCCGCGTATCCGCGAGCAGGATCGGGTCCGGAAGCGCATCGACGAGCGCGTCGAGGTCTGACTTCTGCCGCTGCAACTGCCGAACCGTCTTCCCGACCGCCAGGTCACGCTTCACAACGGTCTCCGCCACCTCCCGCACCCTCTGACTCGGCCCACGCCCCCCCAGAAAATCAAACCCCGCCGGCCGTCGCTCCGACGCCAACGACACCCCCGCATCCTCCCCCGCCGCCCTCAAACTCCCCAGCAACCGATCCAACGTCCGCCTGCTCGGCCACTCCCGCCACCGCGCAAACCCATACCCCACGACCAGCCCGACGATGAGCCACACGAACCACACGGGTGGAGGTTAGGGACTCGTGGCTAGCGACTGCGGTCGAGCCCGGAAGCGACTAGCTGTTAGGGCCTAGGGCCTAGGCCGTAGAGAGATACCACCCACTCTGCTCTGGGTAGGAGGCCCAAGCGGCTAGCGACTGCGCCGCGGCTGGCCCATGCCCCAGCCATCGACCACCCACCCGCCCCACGCCATCGCCGCCCCGGTTTCTCGGCGGTTCCAATACAAACGCCGTTTGCAGGCCGGAATCAGCCCAGGGGATCCCTGGAGACTTTTCAGGGATTCCCTGGGAAGTTAGAAACACATGTTTTGAACGTCCCCGGGTATGTTTAGAAGTTCCCCAGCCATGTTTCCGATTTCCTGGGATGTGTTTGGAACTTCCCCAGCCGTGTTTCCAACTTCCCAGGGTATGTTTGTAAGGTCTAAACATAGGTTTCCAACTTCCCCAGCCATGTTCGGATCCTTCCCGGGTATGTTTCCAACTTCCCCAGGTGTCCTGAAGACTTCCCC
>JBCDKH010000125.1 GCA_038746835.1 Planctomycetota bacterium
AACGATGCGGGCGGCAAAGCTAGGCGGGTGGTGCGCCGCGTCAAACCCGGCTGTTCGATTTCCTCCCGCTGCCGCTGCGATGGGCCGTTGCGGCCTCAGAACCGCCCTCTTCGTCGTCGCGCCGGCGGGGACGCAGCGACAATTTCAGCGGCACTTCGCCGAATGGCAGCTCGTCGCGGAGTCGATTGTGCAGGAATCGGCGATACGACTCGTCGAAAAGGCCCGGATCGTTGACGAACAGCACCACGTGCGGCGGGTCCACGGCGACCTGCGTCGCGTAAAACACTTTCGGCCGACGCCGGCCACCACGGGCTCCGCCAGGTGTCCTGGCCTCCAGTGCCTGCTCGATCGCTCTGTTCAGCTGCCCAGTCGAGACCCGCTGCCGGGACGCCTTGTGCAGTGCCCGCGCGGCGTCCAACAAGGCCGAGACGTTTCGCCCGTCCCTGGCCGTGATGAAGGCGACCGGGGCAAACGCGAGCCCGGGTAACTCGGCCTCAAGATACTCGCCGAACTCCTCCATTAAGTCACCATCACGAGGTGCCTTCTGACCCTTCTGCTCGGCTTCTTTGCGGCGGGCGTCGCGTGCGAGGTCCCACTTGTTGCAGACGATGATGACGGGCTTCTGCTCGTCGGCGATGTACCGGCCGAGCTTCTTATCGGGATCGCTCAGTGGCACCGTTGCGTCGACGAGCAGAAACACCACGCCGGCCCTTCGGATGCTGCGTTGCGCGCGGTGGTAGCTGTAGTACTCGACGTCGTCGCTGAGCATGTGCCGACGCTTGCGAACGCCAGCCGTGTCGATAACCGTCATGGTCCTGCCGTCCTTGCGGAAAACGACGTCGACGCTGTCCCGCGTCGTTCCGGCCACCTCGCTGACGATGACGCGGTCTTCTTCCTCCTTAAAGATGCGTGCGATCGCATTGACAAGCGTGCTTTTGCCGGCATTCCGCTTGCCGACGATGGCGATACTCAGGTCCGGATCGGGCGGGTTGTGAGGGGCGTTTTTCAGGTCGAGCCGCTCCCGCAAGACGTCGCGGAGCTTCATCGAGCCCCGCCCCGTCGTCGCGCTCACTGGCATCGGGGAGCCGAAACCAAGCCGGCTGAAGTCGGCCGCGGCGATGTCAAACTTGTCCGCGTCGGCCTTGTTGGCGATCAGCAACACCGGCGTCGAGGCGGTCCGGAGGAGCTGTGCGATCTCCTCGTCGCCCTTGACGAGTCCGGCGTGGGCGTCGACTACAAACAATGCCATCTCTGCCTGTTTCACCGCCAGGACGACTTGCTGCTTGATGTCCGCGGTCAGGCCTTGCTGGTCCTCGAAGCCGAAGCCTCCCGTGTCGATCAGCTCGACCCAGCGCGGCCCCTGGGGCGTGTCGATTTCCAACGGCACGCTCACGCGATCCCGCGTCACGCCAGGCTGGTCCTGCACGATTGAAACGCGGCGTCGCACCAACCGATTGAGCAACGACGACTTACCCACGTTCGGCCGGCCGACGATGGCGACGAGCGGCATCGGGCGATCGGGCTCGCTGTCGGTCTCAGTCGGCGGATCGACGGTGTCGAGCGGTGGTGTGTCGTCTTCCTGCACGCTGCATGCTACTGCACGAGCCCGGCAAGCTTCGCGTAGAGCGCTGCCGCCGTTCGTCGGCCGGCGTGGAAGGCGTCGAGGTCCATCTTCTCGTTCGGCGCGTGGAGGTTGTCGTCGGGCAGGCCGAAGCCGACGAAGAGCGTGTCCAGGCCGAGGGCTTCCTTGAACAGGCTGCCGACGGGGATACTGCCGCCCTCACGGATCGCAACGGGCTTGGTGCCGAAGCCGATTTCGACCGCGTCTGCCGCGAGATCCATTGCGGGTGAGTTCTTGGGCAAGAGCGACGCGTCGATGCCACCGTGATCGATGAAGTCGAGCGAGCAATTGGCCGGGCAGCGGTCCTGGAGCGTTTTGCGAAACTTCTCGCCGATGTCCTGCCAGTCCTGCCCCGGAACGAGTCGCATGCTGATCTTCGCTGACGCCTTGGCCGGGATGACGGTCTTGGCTCCATCGCCCTGATAGCCGGTGGTGATGCCGTTGACGTCGAGCGTGGGCCTGGCCCACTTGCGTTCGATGGTGGTGAAGCCCGTCTCGCCGGTGCCAGCGGCTAGGCCGAGGTCGCGGAAGTAGCCGGCCTCGTCGAAATCGAGTTGTTTCCACGCGTCGCGCTCGTCGTCGGTGAGCTCGATGATGCCGTCGTAGAAGCCGTCGACCGTCACGCGGCCCTCGGCATCGTGGAGCGAGGCAATGAGCTTGCACAGCTCGTTGCCGGCGTTGGGCACCGTGCCGCCGAACATGCCGCTGTGGAGGTCCGTGTTGCTCGCGGTGAGCGTGACCTCTTGGTAGCACAGGCCACGCAGGCCGTAGGTGATCGCCGGCTGCCCCGGGCCGAACTGGCCGGTGTCACTGACGACCGCGACGTCGGCCTTGAGCTGATCGGCATAGCTCTTGACGAAGGCCTCGAGGTTCTCGCTGGCGTTCTCTTCCTCGCCCTCGATCAGCATGATCAGATTCACCGGCAGGCCGCCGTGCGCCTGGTAGGTGATGATCGCGTCGGCATGTGCCCAGACCGGCCCCTTGTCATCGGCAGCGCCGCGGGCGAAGACCTTGCCGTCGCGAACATCCGGCTCGAACGCGGGTGTTTTCCAGAGGTCCAGCGGCTCGGGCGGCTGGACGTCGTAGTGGCCGTAGAACAGCACCGTCGGCAGGCCGGGCTGGTGCTTGTTCTTGGCGACCACGATCGGATGGCCGAGCTTGGTCCTGGAGCCGGTTTCCATCACCGACGTGTCGAGCCCCGCCGCATCGAGCTGGTCCGCCAGCCACTGAGCCGCCTGCCGACAGTCGCCGGCGTGTTCGGGCTTGGTGCTGACGGACGGGATCGCGAGGAACTCTTTCAACGATGCCTCGGCCGCGTCGCGACGGGCGTCGAGGGACTCCAGCACGTCTTCAAGCTTCGCACTCATCGTGCGAGCGTAGAGCCGGTCACGCCTGAACGGTCGCTTCCTGAGCCATCGCAGCGGCGGCGAGGCGTTCCTGGTGCATGCGCCAGAGCACGAGCAGCGAGCTGATGCCGACGTAGAAGTAGCCGGCTGCGAACATGATCAGGAACGGCAGCGTGAAGATCGCATAGCCGTAGACGACGCTTATGAAGATGAAGGTGCTGAGGTAAACGCCGAACCCGCACTCGACGATCGGCAGGCCCAGCGATTTGAACGACCAGAACGTGCCCTTGGGCACGGCCGGGGCGGCGGTCAGGCGATCGCCATCTTCGCGTGTGACGTTGTCGCTGTTGAACTGCTTGCGGACCTTGGCGTTGGTGGCGTACTTGGGCGTGCGGACGAACTCGTTGACGACCGGGCCGCCCTTCTTGTATTGGCGACGCGTCCAGATCGCTTCCCACACCGCCCGCGTGTTGTTCAGGCTCAGGCCGACGCCCAGCGCCATGATGAACGGCATGTAGAGGAGCGTCCGCCAGCCCGTCTTCTTGCCAAACAGCTCCGCCTGAGCGAAGGCGAAGAACGTGGCCGTGCTACACGAGGCGACGACGAACAGCGTGAAGCCGAACAGGAACGTGCCGACCGGATGATGCTTGAGCGGTGCTTCGCTCAAGATGAACGCCGGATACATCAAGAGCGTCATGATGACGACCAACGGGTAGACGGCCGTGTTCGTCAGGTGGAAGAAGGCCTCGCTCTTGACCTGCCAGGGCAGGGCCTTGCTCTTGAGGATGCGCGGCAGCAGCTTGAGGGCGGTCTGGAAGGAACCCTTGGTCCAGCGGTGTGCCTGCTGCTTGAAGGCGATCATCTCAGGCGGCAGCTCGGCCGGAGCGGCGTGCTGGGGAAGGTAGACGAACTGCCAGCCTTTGAGCTGGGCGCGGTAGCTGAGGTCGAGGTCTTCCGTGAGCGTGTCGTGCTGCCATCCGCCGGCGTCGGTGATGGTCTCGCGACGCCACACGCCGGCGGTGCCGTTGAAGTGCATGAAACGGCCGCTGCGATTGCGGGCGGTGTGTTCGATGACGAAGTGGCCGTCGAGGAAGATCGCCTGGCTCTTGGTGAGCAGCGACGCATCGCGGTTCAGATGGTCCCAGCGGACCTGGACCATGCCGACCTTGTCGTCCTTGAAGTGTGGGACAACGTTGTAAAGCAGGTCTGCCGGCGGGACGAAGTCGGCGTCGAAGATCGCGATGTAGATGCCCTTGGCGGACTTGGCACCCTCGGCCAGTGCGCCGGCCTTGTAGCCGGTGCGGACGGTCCGATGGTGGTAGCTGATGTCGACGCCCTTCTCGCGCCATCGCTCGACGGCCGCCTTGGCGATGTCGGCCGAGTGGTCCGTCGAGTCATCGAGCACCTGGATGTCCAGCCGATCCCGCGGCCAGTCGATCGCGCACGCGGCGTCGATGACGCGCTCGGCGACGAGGTCCTCGTTGAACATCGGCAGCTGGATCGTCACCCGCGGCAGCACGTCGGGCAGCGCCGCGGCCTCGGGGGCGTTATGCCGGTACTTTTTGTACAGGTAGACCAGCTTGTACCGGTGCAGCCCGTACATCGCGACGATCAGCAGCGTCAGGACGTACAGGCCCAGCGTGCCCCATAAACCAATCGGCACGAGTAGCGGCTCGATCAGCGTCTCGTCCAGCCAAATCGCCGCCTGTTCGAGGCGGTTGTAGATCGACTCGCCCCAGCCGGGCGGCGCGACCTCCAGCGACGTCAGCGGTGCGACCTCGGGCACGCCGAGCGTGGCGGAGGCGAGCAAATCGGAGGGTGCGTTGCCCAGGTCTGCAGCGGCTTCGGTCACTCAGTCTCCATACGAAAAGCCCATTCCCGGGCCTGCGACAGATCGGCCGCAACGAATATCAGGCGGCTCCAGAAGCAGGAGCCGCCTGAAAAACCTAACCCAAACTGTCATGCCGTCAACCCTTTACCTGCCTTTGGAGACAGGCCGGAGGCGATTTACTCGCTCTCGGGGGCCGACTCTGCGGCTTCGGCGGCGGGTTCTTCGGTCGCGGCGGGAGCGGCTTCGGCCTTGGTGTCGGACTTCTTGCCGGCGAGCACCTTGTTGGCGAACTCGCGACGACGCTCCGCCCGCCGGCGACGCAGGCCCGAAGCCTTACGCACCACGCCAGTCGGCTCCGACTCATGGTCGCCGCCAACAAGCTGCAAGATGACAAGGTCGCCGCCGTCGCCGATGCGGTACTTCGGCAGCTTGACGATCCGCGTGTAACCCCCGTTGCGATCGGCGTACTGCGGGGCGATCTCGCCGAAGAGCTTCTGAACGACGGTGCGGTGTGTGCCGCTGTCGTTCAGGATGAACTCCTGATCGGCATCGGTCAGCCGACGATCGCGCAGACGTGCGACGACAAGGCGTCGGTTGTGCACGTTGTCGGTGCGAGCGCGGGTGATGAGCTTCTCGACGAATGACTGCACCTCGATCGCCTTGGGCAGCGTCGTGGTGATCTGCCCGTGCTCGAACAGGCTCTGGGCCATGTTGCGACGCAGGGAGATGCGGTGCTCGGTGTCGCGAGAAAGCTGTCGGCCGCGGCGGCGGTGGCGCATGGGTCGGGGGCTGAAACGTGCTGCGAAAGGTCAGGTGGGAGGAGAGGCTAGGCGTGTCGGGTGGCCTATGCCTCTTCGGTAGCGGGGACTTCGGCTTCTTCCTCGTCGTCGGGCATGGTGTAGCCACCGTCGTCGACGATGCCGGCATCCGCCACAAGACCAACCGGCGGGCCGTTCTTGAGGGCTTCGAGGTCCATACCGAGGCTCAGGCCCATGTCAGCCAGGCGACGCTTGACCTCGCGGAGGCTGGTCTTGCCGAAACTGCGAACCTTGAGCAGGTCGCTGTCGGTCCGCTGGACCAGCTCACGAACGGTGCTGATGCGGGCGGACTCAAGGCAGTTGTTGGCCCGGACGGACAGGTCCAGCTCCTGCACGGTCATGCCGAGCTTGCTCTCCAGGTCCGGATCGACCGCGGCGGCCGAGGCGCTGGTCGCCTGCTGGGCTTCCTGCAGACCCTGGACGGCCTCTTCGCTGGCGAGCTGGTCGCCAAGCTCGAAGTACTGGACGAACGGATTGAGGTGCTTGCGGAGCACCTTCGCCGCCTCGACGACAGCCAGCTCAGGCGTGACGGTGCCGTCGGTCCAGACCTCCAGGACAAGGCGGTCGTAGTCGGTCCGCTGCCCGACGCGAGCAGCCTCGGTGTTGTAGCGGACGCGGGTGACCGGGCTGAAGTTGGAGTCGACGTAGATGAAGCCCGTCTCGGCCTCGCCCGATTCCTCGGCGTCGGCGATGTGGTCCTTGTCCGTCTTGTAACCCCGGCCGACGTGAACCGTCAGGTCCATCTCGAACTCGACGTCCTCGGTCAACGTGGCGATGACGAGGTCCTTGTTTAGGACTTCCAAGCCCTCGGGGCACTCGATGTCAGCGCCGGTCAGCTCGCCGGCCTTCTCGCCGCGAAGCGTCAGCACCTGAGCCTCGTCGCTGACGGCATCGCTAGTGATGATCAGGGCCTTGGTGTTGAGGATGACGTCCGTGACGTCCTCCATGATGCCCGGCAGGCTGCTGAACTCGTGATCGGCACCCTTGAGCTTCACCCGCGTGACGGCCGCGCCCTCGATGCTGCTGAGCAGAATCCGGCGAAGCGAGTTGCCGACGGTTGTGCCGAAGCCACGCTCAAACGGCTCGGCGGTAAATCGGCCGAAGGTGTCGCTGGAAACGGACTCGTCGAGCTCCACGCGACCGGGGAGTTCGAGACCACGCCATTTGACTTTGCTACTCATGATGTTGCTCAGTAGAGGGTTGAAGGGTTTCTCAGTCAGGCCGACCCAAATTGCGATCTGTTGTCGTCCGCACCGTCGCGGACCATCTGCAGATCACCTCGTCGGATCGTCTTTGATCATTTTCTCTATCTCTTCGTCATCGGGCTCAGGCGGCGCCGGTATGCCCTCGATGTGTTGTTCGCCCTCGTAACGCCGCTGCGATCTCTCGGTCACATTCAACGGCTCAAACGCTCTTCCCACCTCGATCCGTGGGCGTTTTCTGTCAGGCCAAAGGGTCAGCAAGCCGCAGATGGAACAGACGAGACCAACGACTACGAACAGTGCACCGATCACGTGGCGATCTCCGCCACCACTTTCATTCGCCAAAAAGCCAGTCGAGACCAAGATGATTCCGCCAACGAAGAGTGCTGCGGAGCGAGTGACTTGAACCTGCTCGCTTGCGTCAGACACGGCGCTTCTTGGGCGGGCGGCAGCCGTTGTGGGGGATCGGCGTCGTGTCCTCAATCGTCAGAACCCGCAGACCCGCGTTCTGCAGGTTCAAGACGGCCTGCTCGCGGCCGGCGCCGGGGCCCTTGACGCGGACGTCGACTTCCTGGAGACCCTGGCGACGGGCTTCGCTGCCGGCCTTCTCCGCGGCCCGGCCGGCGGCGAAGGGGGTCGACTTGCGGGCACCCTTGAACCCGACCGAGCCGGCCGAAGACCAGCTGATGGTCTCGCCGTTGAGGTCGGTGAGGGTGACGATGGTATTGTTGAAGCTGGCGCTGATGAAAGCGATGCCGCGGGTTACGCCGCGCTTGGCCTTCTTCTTGCCGCTGGGACGGGAGGTCTTTGCCATGAGATGGTTGCTGCTGAAACGGTTCGACGGACCGGCGAGGTCCTAGCCGCTGCGAACCAGAAAGCTCGAAGCTTTCCGACTACTTAGCGCCCTTCTTGCCCGCGACGGTCTTGCGGGGACCTTTGCGGGTGCGGGCGTTCTTCTGGGTGTGTTGGCCGCGGACGGGAAGGCCTCGGCGGTGGCGGTCGCCGCGGTAGCACTGGATGCTGCGGAGGCGACTGATGTTCTGGCTGATCTGGCGACGCAGCACGCCCTCGACGGGGTACTCGTTGTCGATGATGTTCGCGATCCGGGCCGCCTCGTCCTCGGTCAGCTCGCTGGCGGGCTTCTCCGGCTCGACCTCAGCCTTCTTGCACAGCTCCAACGCATTCACCGGCCCGATGCCGTAGATGTAGCGTAAGCTGATGTGCAGCTTCTTATTGTTCGGAATGTCGACGCCTGCTACGCGGGGCATGGGTGCTCAGAAAGGTGGAAGGTGGAAGGAGGAAGCTTGAAGACGCAGAAACAGAAGCACTTCAGGCTTCGAGCTTCATCCTTCAAGCTTTCCGGTCTCAGCCTTGCTTCTGCTTGTGCTTCGGGTTGATGCAGATCACGCGCACGATGCCCTTACGACGGACAATCTTGCAGTTTTCGCAGATGCGCTTGACGCTGGCACGGACCTTCATGACGGCAGAGGCAAAAGTTCGGGAGGCAACGAGGGCCGGAATGCCCTCGATCGGGCGGATGGGTTTATAGGCATCGCCGACGACGGTTATCCACCGACGACGGAAGTTCGTTGATCACGCTGCAACGGCAGCGAGGCCTTCGTCCAGGACGGGCGACGGACGCTCGGTCTTGACCGGGCCTTCGATCAGGCTCGCCGGCGGTCGGCCGTCGGTGAGGACGTCGCAGCCGGTCTCGGTGATCGACAGCGTGTGCTCGAAGTGGCAGGCGGGTTTGCGCTTGCGGGTGACGATCGTCCAGTTGTCGCTGAGCGTCTTCACGTCGGGCTTGCCGACGACGCACATCGGCTCGACGGCGAACGTCATGCCGGGCCGGAGGACGAAGTCGCCCTTGCGCTGCTCGGCATTGGTGAAGTTGGGGACCTTGGGATCCTCGTGCATCGTGCGACCGATGCCGTGGCCGACGAAGTCGCGGATGACGCCGTACCCCTTTTTCTCGGCCATCTTCTGCATCTCGCGGGCGATCTCGCTCCACTTGACGCCCGGCTCAGCGTTCTCGATGGCATAGTCGAGCGTGGCCTTGGTGATGTCGAGGAGCTTCTTCTTCTCTGGCGGCAGCCTGCCGACGCCGACGGTGATCGCGTTGTCGGCGCAGTAGGAGCCGAGCTTCATCGCCAGGTCGAGCGTGACGATGTCGCCCTCCTTGAGCTTCCGCGGGCCCGGGATGCCGTGGACGATCTCCTCGTTGATGCTGATGCAGCTCTCGGCCGGGTAGCCCTCGCCGGGCTTGTAGGTCGGGTAGTTCTTGCTCATCCCGATGCCGCCGATGAGACCGAGCTCGCGTCGGCAGATGTCGTTGATCTCGCCGGTCGTCACACCGACAGCAACTCTCTCGGCCATGGCGAGGACGATGCGCCTGGCGTGATAGCCAGTGAGCCGCATCTGGTCCAGCTCCGACTCGCTCTTGAAGATGATCTTCTGCCTCGGCATCGACTAGAACTGCCGCCCCCGAACGCGCTTGTTGCGGACCTTCGGGTCGTCGGCGAGGAATCCCTTGTAGTTGCGCATCAGCAGGTTGGCCTCGATCCGCTGGACCATGTCCAGCGCGACGCTGACCACGATGAGCAAGCCCGTCCCGCCGAGGAAGGCAGTCACGGTGTAATCGATGCCGAGCATGCTCGTCAGAACCGTTGGCACGATGGCAATGCCCGCCAGGAACGCCCCGCCGACGTAGGTGATGCGGTTCATCACGCGCTCAAGGTACTCCGCCGTCCGCTTGCCGGGACGCAGGCCGGGGATGAACGAGCCGTAATCGCGTAGCTGGTTGGCCATCTCCTTCGGCTGGAACTGGACGGTCGTCCAGAAGTAGCTGAAGAAGAAGATCATGGCGATCATCGTCATGACGTAGAGGAACCCGGCCGCGTTGGGGTCGAACTCGTCGTTGAGGAAGCGGACACTGGTGCCGAAGATGCCCGAGGCCGGCCCCGGAGGATTCACGGTGCCGTCGAGCCAGCCGAAGATGACGCCCGGGAAGAGCATGAGGCTCTGGGCGAAGATGATCGGCATAACGCCGCCGTGGTTGACGCGGAGGGGCAGGTACTGCTTGGTCCCGCCGTAGACCTTGCGGCCGCGGGTGTGCTTGGCCTGCTGGATCGGGATGCGTCGCTGAGCCTGCGTGATCGCAATCGCGCCCATTGTCACGCCGACGAAGCAGAGTGCCAAGACCAGCAGATCGCCGATCGTGATCTTGTTGGCGGCGCCGATCTCGATGCTGAAGTTCTGGATAAGGCTCAGCACCGCCTGCGGCATCTGGCTGACGATGCCGGCCAAAATGAGCAGCGAGATGCCGTTTCCCAGCCCGTACTCGTCGATCTGCTCGCCGAGCCACATCAAGAAGATCGTCCCCGCCACCAGTGCGAGCAGGCCGAGCACCCAGAAGCTCGTCTCGAAGCCGGGCAGGACGAGCTGTTGCTGCTGGATGTAGCTCAGCCAAAACATGCCCTGCAGGCCG
Organism: Planctomycetota bacterium; assembly: GCA_038746835.1. Taxonomy (NCBI): domain Bacteria; kingdom Pseudomonadati; phylum Planctomycetota; species Planctomycetota bacterium. Next base: position 10,306 of record JBCDKH010000125.1, read on the forward strand.
GCGATGACGACGGTCGCGTATCGCGTCCACTCCTGAATCTTGCGTTGCCCGGCTTGACCTTCCTTCTTGAGCTTCTGCAGCGCTGGGACGGCCGAGCCGAGCAGCTGGAAGATGATGCTGGCCGAGATGTAGGGCATGACGCCCAGGCCGAAGATGGTCGACTGGCTAAGCGATCCGCCGGAGAAGATCGACACGTACGCCGCCAGCCGCTCGCCGGCGTCGCCCTGGTTCTCCATCGAGGCGGCGAAAGCCTCCTGGTCGATGCCCGTCAGCGGAATCTGGAAGCCAATGCGATAGATCGCCAGCATCAGCAAGGTGAAGAGCACCTTGTTGCGCAGCTCGGGGACCTTGAAGATGTTCAGGACGGTGTTCAGCATGACGCGTGGGACACGCCATCGAAAGGCGTATCGGGCTCCAACGTTCTAGGGGCGTCGGATTCGTCGGGTTCGGACCCGCCCCGACGCTGCGCTCTGGGGACGGCTTCGCCGGAGCATTATTCCGAAGCTGCGGCTTCGGTCGCTTCGTCCGAGTTCGACTCGGAAGCCGGCTGCGCGATGCCCAAGGCGTCGAGGCGCTTGTCGAGCTTCTTGCTCAGGCGCTCGCTCTTGGGCTCCTTGAATGCGTACTCCTGGCCGTCAGCGTTGAGGGCTTGGCCGCCGGCTTCGCCGATGAGCTTGTGGGCGTTTCGGCTGTAAGCGTTGGCCTTGACAGTGAGCTTCTTCGTCAGCTCGCCGTCGCCGAGGATCTTCACGCCGAGCCGGTTGTTCGAGATCAGGCCGGCTTCTTTGAGGGCTTCCTTGTCAACGGTCTGGCCGTCTTCGAACCGCTCGAGCATCGAGACGTTCACCGGGTGGTACCGCGTGGTGAAAGCAGCGTTGGTGAAGCCACGCTGCGGGAACCGGCGGTAGATCTCCGTCTGGCCGCCCTCGAAGCCGAGGCGCTTGGGCTTGCCGCCGCGTGAGCCGGCACCCTTGTGGCCGAGGCCGGCGGTCTTGCCTTTGGAAGCCTCACCGCGGCCGACACGCTGCTTGCGCTTGTGCTTGCCGGCGGCCTTGAGGATGTCGTG
>JBCDKH010000126.1 GCA_038746835.1 Planctomycetota bacterium
CCCGCCTTTGCCGGCCATGCGCGTCGCCTCGATGAACAGAATCTCACCGCCGAACGGCGTGTAGGCCAGACCCGTCGCGACGCCCGGGACGCTGGTGCGAGCGGCGAGTTCGTCCTCAAACTTGATCGGGCCGAGCGCCTTTTCGACATATGCCTCGTCGACGGTGACCTTCTTTGTCCCGCCGCCGACGATCTCGGCGGCGATGCTCCGGACGACGCTGCCGATGCTGCGTTCGAGATTTCGGACGCCGGCCTCGCGGGTGTAGCCGTCGATGATGAGGCGGAGCGCCTTGTCGTTGAACCGAGCCTGGCTCTTCTTCAGGCCGTTGTTCTTGAGCTGCCGTGGGACGAGGTACGTCTTTCCGATGTGGAACTTGTCGGCCTGCGTGTAGCCGGGAATGTCGATGACTTCCATGCGGTCCCGCAGCGGGCCCGGCACGGTGTCCATGGTGTTGGCCGTTGCGATGAAGAGCGTCTTGCTCAGGTCGAACGGCACGTCGAGGTAGTGGTCGGTGAAGCTGTGGTTCTGTGCGGGGTCGAGGACTTCGAGCAGGGCCGACGCCGGGTCGCCGCGGAAGTCGCTGCCGACCTTGTCGATCTCGTCGAGCATCATCACCGGGTTGTTCGTCTCGCCCTTGCGCAGCTCGGAGATGATCCGCCCCGGCATGGAGCCGATGTACGTCCGCCTGTGTCCGCGGATTTCCGACTCGTCCCGCACGCCGCCCAGTGCGACGCGGATGAAGTTGCGACCCGTCGCCGCGGCGATGGATTTGCCGAGCGACGTCTTGCCGACTCCGGGCGGGCCAAGGAAGCAGAGGATCGCACCGCCGCCGTCTGGCTTGAGCTTGCGGACGGCGAGGTATTCGAGGATGCGCTTTTTGACCTTTTCCAGCCCGTAGTGGTCGCTGTCGAGCTGTTCGCTGGCTTTCTGGAGGTCAATCTCGTCGTCGGTCGACTTCTGCCAAGGCAGCTCGCTGAGGATCTCGAGGTACGTGCGGATCACGCCGTACTCCGGCGATGCCTGCGGGATGGTCTCCATCCGGCCAAGCTCCCGCTCGGCCTCCTTCATGACCTTCTCGGGCAGGCCGGCCTCTTCGAGGCGTTCGCGCAGCTCTTCGGCCTCGTTGCCCGGGCCTTCGTCGATGTCGCCCAGCTCCTTGCGGATGGCCTTCATCTGCTCCTGCAGGAAGAACCGTCGCTGCGTCTTGTCGATGTTGCTCTTGACCTGCGTCTGGATCTTGTCCTGCAGCTCCAGCACGTCGAGCTGACGCGCCAACCGCTCGGCGACGAGCCGTAGACGACGTGAGACGTTGAGCGTTTCGAGCACTTCCTGCCGCTCGTCCGCATCCCCGGGCAGGTTGGCCGCAAGGAAATCAGCAAGGGCACCGGGCGTCTGGATGTTGTCGAGCAGCTGCTGCGCCTCGTCGGGCGTGTTGGGCGACAGCTCGATCAGCCGCTTAGCCTGCTCGCGGATGCCGCTGACCAGTGCCATGCTCTCGGCGTCTTCGGGGTCCTGGTCCTGCAGCGGCTCAAGGTGACCGACGTGGAAGGGCTCGGTCTGGGCGAGGGCGTGCAGGCGGAACCGGTTGTGGCCGTGGACGATGATGCTCTGGTTGCCGTCGGGCAGGCGAAAAAGCTTGAGGATCATGCAGACCGTGCCGATGGCGTGGAGGTCGCCTTCTTCGGGGTCTTCGTCCTCGGCGTCGCGCTGGGCGACGACGGCGATCATCTTCGGATCGCCACTCATAACCTCTTCGAGCAAGGCCTTGCTCTTGGGCCGGCCGATGTTGAGCGGCATGACGGTGCCGGGGAAGACGACCAGGTTCCGCAGCGGCAGGACCGGCAGCGTGTCGGGAATGTTGACCGAGCTGCCGGCGACGTTGAGCGTCGGGCGATCGCCGTCGTAGCCGACTTCGACGGTTTCGTCGTAATCGACGTCCTCGATGGTGGCTTCGTCCCCGTTCACAGACGCCGGCTCAGGCCGCTTCGTCTTCTTTTTCGCAAGCCGCTTGGCCATAGGGGCGACGCTACGCGGGGCCGGTTCGCACTCCAACCGGCCGCGTTCTTAAAACTGCGTCACGCTGACTTGGGAAGTTCCACCCACAGCAGGCCGTCGCGGTAGGTCGCACTCACGCCTTCCTGGTCGACGTCCGGCGGAAGCTCGACTTCGCGACAGAATGCGCCGTGGTCGAGCTCCATGCGGTGCACCTTCACCCGGCCGCCACCGGCCTGGGCGGCGACGGGCGAGCGTGGGACGGGGCGATTGCCGGAAACCACCAGCCTCGCCTGGCCCCTGCCGTCGTTGGCACGGACGGATACGTCGATGGTCGACTTCTCCACGCCAGCGAGGTCCACGCAGACGCGGTAGGCACGCTCGGCCTCATACAGGTTGACCGACGGTGCCCACGAGGGCTCCGGGCCGGCAAATCCGCAGAAGGCCTCCTGCAGCGGTTCGGATCGGCTGACAGGCCGGGCGAATTTCGAGAAGGGCGGGTCGCTGATCACGGGGCGTTGGCCAAGATACGGGAGCATCCGTGCCGGCGAAACGGCCGACTCAGGAGCAGGTGCCGCAGCGTATCAACTCAACGACCGCCGCGGAAGGCGAAGCCGCACAGGCGTCTTCCAACACCATGTACCGCCGATCGTCGCATGCGGTTCGCCCGCGATGTATCGGACCGGTCTCCAGCTGCCCTGGCGGGGGTGGTTCGTTGACATCAAAGGCCCACTTCCCGACACTGCGGACCCGCCTCTGCGGCGTGTCCTGCGCCGCCGAACCTGCTCGTGCCGCATTCGGCGGTGCCAGCGACACCCAAACGCCATGAACGCCCGCGCCCCGATCCGTTACGCCCTGGCCGCCGCTGTTGCCCTGGTGGCCGTCGGCGGATGCGACGACGACCCACAGACCGCCGCCATGCGCGAGCTGGACACGGCCGTCGGGGGATTCGTGGCAGACGACGCGAGAAGTGACGCCGCCGGCACGCTGAGCCGCCTCGCCGCCGACAGCGAAGGCCGCGTCGGCATGCGTGCCCTTGCCGCCAAAGTCGTCGGCGACGTGCGTCTGCAGGAAGGACTCCTTCTGCTGGACGATGGCGAGGTCCGCGAAGGCGAAGACACCCCACGCGGCCTGGCCCGGCTGGACGTCGACTCGGCACTCCTCATCGACATTCTCATCGCCCGTGCCACCAACTCCTCGAACACTGCCCGGCGCGCCCAGGGCCTGACTGAGGCGGCTGACCTGCTCAACAGCGCGGCCTCCGACTTCAGCAGCAAGGCCGACCAGATCCGCGGCGACGCTCCGTGGTCACCCGCAATCGGCGACGTGGACACGGGCGGGCCGTATCCCGGTACCAGCAGCAATCCGGTCGACGCGATCAACGGCTTTGGCGTCTACACGGACATGCGACAGCAGTTGGCCGACGCCAACCTCGATGCCGTAGGCACGATCGAGCAGCAGCTCGCCGAGGTCAACGCGGAGATCGAACGCGTCAAACAAGCGGCAGCTGCCTCTGAAGAGCAGCGCAAGGCCGCCATGCAGCGGGCCGATGCGTCCGAACGGATGGCCCGCGAGAAGGCTGGCGATGACGCCCTCAGTGACCTTCGCCAAGCCACCGACGCCCTCAACGAAGCCGGCACCGCCAGCGGCGAAACGGCCAAGCTCGAAGGCGAACTCGCACTTCTCGAAGCCGAGGCCGAACTGCTGACGGCACGTCTCGCACAGCTCGGCAGCGTGGCCGACGCGCTCGCCCAACAGCAGACCACGATCGAGTCGTCGGTCGAAGCCCAGGCTGGTCCCGCGACGATCGCTTCGGAACTGATGCGTGAGGCGTCAAGCCCGATGGTCGCTCGCGACCTCGAGGTCGACGACGTCACTGCATCGCTCGCCGAACTGTTTGAGCAGTCTGACGCCTTGCGTGAAGAGGCGGCCAGTGCCTTCGCGGCGGCGTCGACGAGCTACGCGGACGCGGCGTCCAAGGCATCGTCGGCTGCCAGTGGGTCGCGCGGCGACGCCCGGCCAGCCGGTGCCGCAGCCGGCGAGAGCCTCCGAGCCGTCGCTCAGATCGCAAATCTGCGTAACTCCGACGCGACGCGACTCAACGCCAGCCTCCGCAAGGCCGAGGCCATTCAGGCTCTGTCGCTGCTACGCCTCCGAGCCGCGGCCGAGCGTGCCGAGGCGATGGGCGTTTCGACGATTGCCACAGCGACCAACGTGATGACGCAGGACGCGGGCAACACCTTCGACACCGCCGTCGCGGAAGCGCTTCAGCTGTACGAAGAGTCCGTCACAGCCGCCGAGTCCGTCTCCGGCCGACAGGCGGAACTCGGTGAAGCGAGCCTGCGAAACCAATCGCTCGCGACCGACGGCATCGCCTCCCTCGTCCGCCTCGCCGCCGCCGCCCAGCAACTCGGCCACCGTTCAAGCGTCGACCTGCCGTCGATGTCCGAGATGCAGAGCCGCCTCAGCGAGCTGATGGCCCAAGCGGAGAACCAGAACATCCGCATCTTCGCCTACAACGCTTCGCTTGCACCGACGACAGACGAAACGCAGCCTGCCGAGGAGCCAGGTACCGAAACCGGCGATTCCGTCGAGCAAGCAGTTTTGGGTAGTTGGCAGGTCCGCGGTGGCGCGAGCGCGTTTGGCACGTTCACGTTCGAAGCGGATGGAACCGCCACAGTGGTGCTTGTCGCCTCACGCTCTGGTTCCGCTGATTCGCTGGAGATTGACGGCCGATGGGCGATCGTCGGGCAGGACGTTGTAATCGAGCACACGGAGCAGTCCAACGGCGAGCCAATCCCAGAGGACGAGCGATTCACTGGGTTGCCCTTTGAGTTCGAGAATGGCGAGCTCATCTTGAGAAATGGCAACGGCGACCAGCTGGCGCGTGTGAACGAGTGATCGTCCGTGTCTAGGTTCCTGCTACACTGCCATGTCGCTAGGGGTGGCCCGGCCCGTTGCCGAGCCTGAGAAACACCCTTGGAACCTGACCCGGTTCGCACCGGCGTAGGGAAGCGCACCGTGACGAGCGATCCACTCGACATCCTGCTTCGGCACTTCGCGTGGGCCAACCGCGTCGTCCTCGACGCGTGCCGACCGCTGTCACGCGAGCAGCTCCACCAGTCATTCGACATCGGCCTCGGCAGCGTCCACGCGACAGTGCTTCACATTGTCTGCTGCGTCGAGGGCTGGACGCAACGCGCCCAAGGCAACCCCTGGACGACACAGGACGCCGAAGCGGCAGCTTCGGATTCAGCCATTGCGATCGACGCGCTCATCGCTCGGAGCGACCGTGCAACCCATGCGATCGGTCAATTCACCGAGGAACTTCGTCGAAACGACCAGCTCGGCTACGTCCACGAGAGCACCTTTCACCCGAAGGACGCACCTCCGGTGACCGTCCGCTTCACCAACGGGGCGGCCATCACGCACTGTCTCGTCCACGGTCAGTACCACCGCGCCCAAGCCGTCAACATGCTTCGCCGTCTGGGTGTCACCCCGTTGCCCGAGGTCGACATCATGGACTGGCACCACGAAGTCGAAGGAAACGCACCATGACTCGCCCCCAAGATCCCGCTCTCAAAACGACCACCCCGAAGCCGTTGGCAGAGCGCAGCGTCGCCACGGGTCTGCGTGCAACAGAAACCCGAACCGACACGATGCGTCGTCCCTGGACCTTCCCCCCTATTGGCTCCAACCCCGGGAACGAACCGCGTGCCACCACCCCCGGCTCCTTCGCCAACGCCCCCGACATCGGCGGCCCGCTGACCTTCAGCAGCCCCGACTCCGCCGCCATGCCCGCGCCGAGCGACAAGACGGCGTGGGACTTCCTGCCAGAAGGCTGGACAACCATCCTGACGCCGAAGGCTGAGTGCAGCGATGCCTCGGAGCGAGCGACCAAGATCTTCCAACAAGCCGACGGACAACAACGCACTGTCACCTACCCCTCCGACTTCACCCCGCTGACTCAGCTCGAGTACGCCCGTCTCGGACAAATCACGCCCGAGATGCAACGCGTCGCCGAGCGGGAGCCGCACCTCACGCCCGCCCAAGTGCGCGACGAGGTCGCCGCCGGCCGCATGGTCATCCCGGCGAACAGAAAGCACCTCGCCCACCAGCTCGACCCGATGGCGATTGGCCGGGCGAGCAAGACCAAGATCAACGCCAACATGGGTGCCTCGCCCGTGAGCAGTTCGATCGACGAAGAGGTCGAAAAGCTCAAGTGGGCCGAACGCTGGCAGGCCGACACGGTGATGGACCTCTCCACCGGCGGCGATCTCGACGCCACCCGCACCGCCATCTGCCAGAACTCGACCGTCCCCATCGGGACCGTCCCGATCTACTCCATGATCATCGGGCGCAAGATCGAAGACCTCGACGAGACGATCATCCTCGACACCGTCCGCCACCAGGCCGAGCAGGGCGTCGACTACTTCACCATCCACGCCGGCGTCCTCCGCGAACACCTCAAGTTCGCCAAGAACCGCCTCATCGGCCTCGTCTCCCGCGGCGGATCGCTCCTCGCTAAATGGATGCTTCATCACAGGAAGCAGAACCCGTTCAATGACCTGTGGGAAGACATCTGCGATGTCATGCGCGAGTACGATGTCACCTTCAGCATCGGCGATGGCTGCCGCCCGGGAGGGCTGGCGGACGCCACCGATGATCTGCAACTCCTTGAGCTCGCCGAGATCGGCAAGCTGACCGAGCGCGCTTGGCGCAAGGGCATCCAGGTCATGGTCGAGGGACCCGGCCACGTGCCGTTCGACCAGATCGAGTTCAACATGAAGGCCCAGCGCCGCCTCTGCCACGGCGCCCCGTTCTACGTCCTGGGCCCGCTCGTCACCGACATCTTCCCCGGCTACGACCACATCACGTCCTGCATCGGCGCGACCGCCGCCGCCTACCACGGCGCAAGCATGCTCTGCTATGTCACCCCCAAGGAGCACCTCGGCCTGCCCAAAAAGGACGACGTCAAACAAGGCTGCGTCGCCTACAAGATCGCCGCCCACTCGGCCGACATCGCCCTGGGCATTCCAGGCACGCGTGTCCGCGACGACGACCTCACCAAGGCCCGGGCCGCTCTCAACTGGCAGAAGCACTTCGACCTGAGCTTCGACCCCGACCTCGCCCGGGCCTACCACGACGAGGACCTTGACGTCGACACCGATTTCTGCGCCATGTGCGGCCACGACTGGTGCAGCGTCCGCATCTCCAAGGAAATCCAGGACTTCTTCAGCGGCAAGGCCGAAGGCTACGAGCGCGCTGGTGGGGGTGCCCCCGTCCGCAGCGACGCCCTGACGCCGGAACAACAAGAAATCCTCAAACAACGCGGCCACCTGAGCCCCGACGAAATCCACAAGCTCGCCGCCAAAGCCAAGGGCAAGCTCAAGGCCAAAGACGACACCGGCAAGGCCTCCTGCCACAGCGACTACGTCGATTCTGACGAAGCTAAACTCGTCCAAGTCGGCGTGGGCGTCAAGACGAGTGAGAGCTTGATCTGAAATGAGAAGCAGCCCCACGGCCTTTTGCCCTACCCATGCCAGTCCGCGACCCATTTGTCTGCCAGCCATCAGGTCATGTAAAGAAAGTCGATATGAAACACGTCATCTTTTTCTGCATTGTCTTTTCTTTCTTTTTGTTTTCCTCTCACGCTAGAGGAGGGCAAGTGCGCATTGAAGGACCAGCTGTGACCCTGAACGATCGTTTCGGTTTAAGCGACGTTTCACAGACGATCCAATTCTCCATTACTCTCGACGTTACTTCCGCAAATGATGTCGTCGCTGACGATACGACCGGATTTTTTTTAGGTAACGTACAGGTTGACCTGTTTTTTCGCGGCGACCCAGAGCCGACGGTGCGGTCAGATATCGGCAACTTGTTTGTCATCAATAGCCCAAGCGATACCTCTGGAAGCAGCCGTGATAGCGTGACCGTTTTTGCTTCAATACCACCATTTGAAATTGAAAGTGGGCAGGGGACTAGCGGATTTTCGGCCCCATCGATCTCTATCAGCTTCAGCGCGCCTGTGGATGTGGTTGTTTCAGATGATGCATCTGAATTGATACGTCTCGCAGAGCTGAACAACTTTGGGCCACCGATCATTGGTGCTTTGACTTTGAACAACGGCAATAATCGTATTTATAATGCCCAAATTCTTGGAAATCTCACGGTATCTGAGGTGGGTGCGGTTCCTGTTCCGATGCCGACGGCCGCACTCCTATGCCCTGCACTTTTGGGTTTGTTAGGATTGCGCCGGGTGCGAAATGTGTAGTCGTGATCGCGCAACGTTTTGCATCTTGTAACTGTAGGCTGCCTGTCTGTGTGCAGTACGACATGTCAACATTGTTGTTTGAGATCGTTCGATCACGCTCCAATAATGGGTTGACCGAGGTACGAGTAACTCGTCCATGACGGGCTGGGATAGCAGCGGGCGCTGGACGTCGCCGTTTGTGCGGCAGCGCGCACAATCTGCTACGGACCGCATGCTCTTGGACGTGATGGATGGGGTTCAGCGTTCGCGTTCGTCGCGGAGATTGCCGTTGTAGCCGCCGCCGGGCAAGGGGCGAGAAAGATGGGGGAGCCTTGTTAACCGCTCTCCCGTCGCCGTCGGAGGTGGTAGGAGGTAGTCCTGGTGCTGAAGTGCAACCGCTTTGTGATCTCGGCGCCGTTCAGGTTCTCGGCGGTCATGATGCCGTTATGGTTGCCGCAGTGAGACACGTCCCTCGGGCCGCGGCGGTGGGTGTGGAAGGGGTGTGCGTGTCGATCGGGCGGGACACCTTGTGGCCGCAACGTAAACTGGCATCGGATGCCCGCCTGCCGGGCCCGCCTGATCGGACGAGTTGAGAGGCCGCTCTAGACTTGTGCCATGCGGGACGTCCTTCTCATCACCTGGCACGGCATCCACGAGCTCGACATCTTCCCTGGTCTGCCGGACACGGGTGGGCAGAACATCTACGTCGGGAACATGGCCCGCGAGCTGCACGACAGCCACGACTGCCGGGTCGTCATCCTGAATCGCGGCGGCTTCACGCACCCGTACACCGAGCGGATGCGGGAGGGCATGACCAAGGATCCGGATCGCGAGCTGTACGTCCTGCACGTCGCCGACTCGGTGAAGGCGTTCGTGCGGAAGGAGTTTTTGACCGGTGCGCTCATCGAGGACGCGGTGCCGGGCGTGCTGGATCAGTTGCCCAACGACTTCGAGCCGGCGATCGTCATTTCGCACTTCTGGGACGGCGGGCTGCTGGGCGATCATGTGTGCGAGCACTTCGACAAGGCCCTGCACGTCTGGGTGCCGCACGAGCCGGTTGGCATGAAGAAGGCCCCGCTGAGTGCGGCGGAGATGGAGACGCACAGCATCTTCATCCGCGAGCGGTACGAGGAACGCGTGCTCGACGGGGCGGACCTCGTCGGGTCGACGTCGAAGCTCGTCCAGCAGGACCTGCAGCTCGCCCACGGACGCGACTGGACGAAGAAGCTCATCGACATCTATCCGGGCGTCGACGTCGAACGGTTTTCGCCGCTCGATGCGGAGTCGCTCACGGGTCAGCAGGCAAAGGACCACAGCGAGTTCCTCGGCCTGCCTGCCGAGCTGTTCCAGCGGCCGCACATCTGTGAATTCGGCCGGAGCGACAGTCTGAAGGACAAGGACCAGGCGGTGGAGGCGTTCGCACTGGTCGCACGCGAGGACAAGGAGATCACGATGTTCCTGAACCTCGACGAGACGATGGAACCGGAGATCGGCCAGCGCATCCGTGGCATCATCGATCGCGAGAATCTCCATGACCGCGTCCACGTTTTCAGCCCGCGCGAGCTGCCACAGAGCGGGGCGGGCAGCGAAATTCTGCCCAACATCATCAAGACGTCGAAGGTGTTCCTGACGATGTCGGTGATGGAGGGCTTCGGGATGGCTGCTTGCGAGGCGGCGGCGTGCGGGATTCCGGTGGTCGGGACGGAGCACATTCCGGTCGTCACCGACATCATCGCCCCGGCAGGCGGTGGGACGGTCGTCCCCGGCAAGGACCCGCGTGCTGCGGCCGACGCGGTGTTGAAGTACCTGCGGATGGACGATGCGGCGTGGCGTCAGGTTTCGGAGCGGGCGCACAGCTCGGTCGTGCCGCGATACACGTGGAAGCAGATCGTCGATGACATGTTCCGGCAGATTCGTGACAAGGGACACCAGCTTCGGCTCTAGCTGGCCGATGACTTAGCATCGCCTATGCAAGCTTCTGCACCACTTGGCCTCGATCGTCCGACCGAGGTCGTCATTCAACAGCCGACGCTGCCGAAGTATCGCCAGGCCGTGTACGCGGGCCTTGCGAGTCGGCCAAATGTGAATCTGCACGTCGATTACGCGTCGTACGACCTGCCGAACATTCAGCCTGAGGGGTTCGCCGCAACGTCGATCCCGATGAAGAGCCTGAAGCTGGCCGGGCGCGAGATTCTGGTCCACCCGAGCCTCTGGAACCGCACGGCCAAGGGCGGGTGCGACGTGCTCATCGCCCACTGGAACCTGCACTACGCGAACCTGATCCCGAGCCTGCTGCGGGCGAAGAAGAACGGCGTGAAGACGATCCTCTGGGGCCACGGCTACTCGAAGCGCGAAGCCGGCTGGCGCTCATGGACGCGGAACAAGGTCGGCAAGATCGCCGACGCAGTGGTGCTCTACAACCACACGACGGCCAACCATCTGGTCGACCTCGGGTTTGATCGCGATCGCACGTTCGTTGCGCTCAATGCGATCGATCAGGCACCGGTCGACGAGGCCCGCGAGTCGTGGCTGGCCAGACCAAACGATCTGCGGTCCTGGCAGCAGGAACATGGTTTCGTCCGCGAAGATGGCAGCCTCCGGCCGTTGGTCTTGTTCGTTTCGCGCCTCACGCCGGCCAACGAGGTGGACGTGTTGCTCAAAGCGGTCGCGAAGGTTCGCGAGCAGCCCGACCTCGCCGATGCGCAGGTCGCCGTCATCGGCAAGGGTGATCTGGCAGACGAATTGCGGGCACTTGGCGATTCGCTGAAGATTGGCAACGACCTCCACATGCCCGGGGCGATCTACGAGGACCAGCAGGTCGCGCCCTGGTTCCTGACGGCGGCCGCGTCTGGGGCGTTCTGCTATCCGAACAACATCGGGCTCAGCGTGCTCCACGCGTTCGGCTACGGCTGCGCGGTCGTCACTGGCAACGACGTGGCGGCGCAGAACCCCGAGATCGAAGCCCACCGCGACGGCGAAAACGGCCTGCTGTTCCGACGTGGCGATCCGGACGATTTGGCCGAGAAGCTGACGTCGCTCTTCCGCGACGCCGACCTTCGTCAGCGGCTGTCGGTCGAGGCACGCAAGACCGCCGCGGAGGTCTTCACGCTCGACAACATGGTCGA
>JBCDKH010000127.1 GCA_038746835.1 Planctomycetota bacterium
CGGTTGACCGAGACTCCGCCAGAGACGGCAGGCGGCGACTGATTGCCAGGCTGACCGTTCCTGTCGGGCGAGTTCGCAGATCCGCCTGACGAACTGGCACTACGACCGCCGCCGATGCCTGCGTGCTGGCCGTTGCTGCTGCTGCTGCCTTCGTGGGGCTCGCATCCCGGCGCGTGATGCCATTCGGTGTTCTCGTGGCGGATCAGGCGATCGACGCCGTAGACAGGACCGGTCGACGCATCGCAGTCGACTTCGAAAGCATCGATGGCGTCAACGACGAGCAGCGTCACCTGCTGAGTGGAGGAAGAGACCCCATCCACGGTCTCCGGCCGGGTGAGGGCCACCGTCGCCCTGGCGGCGGTTGGGCAGAGCCGCCAGCCGGGCACGTTTTCAGGAAGCACGCGTCCCCAGACGAGGTGGCCGGCGATCAGGTCGCGGAGGTCGCGACGTGCATCGGGCTTGGCCAGGCGTTCGAGTTCTGCTTCGCCGAGCTGCGTGAAAGCCGCGTTCGTCGGTGCGAACACCGTCACGTCGTGGGAGCCGTCCAGGACGCGGTGCAGGCCGACAAGCACGGCGAGTCGGCAGAACGTCTGGTGGTCGTCCTCCGATCGCAGCGTCGCCCAGGCGGAGTCGAACCGATCCGCAGAGGGCAACTGCGTGTGGGCGTGCGATTCGTCGTGCGCTAACGCTGCCGGTGCAAAAACGAGCAGCAGTGCAATGGTCCAGAGCGTCCTCACCCGTGCAGCCATGCCGCGAGCGTAACAGAAGCAGCGGCTGCCGCATGTTCCGAATCTGACTTCGGCTTGTCGGTCTTTCTGTCGCAGGGTCATTTGCGGCGTTGCGAGCGGTCGAGTGGTCGCTACGGTACCTTCGCCACAGGTGCCGGCGGCGTTTTGTCGTCGGCGAAGAGGGAAGCGGGTGCAATTCCCGCGCGGACGCGCCGCCGTAACGGGCGAGGCCAGGTCCACATGCCACTGCCGATTGCAATCGGCGGGAAGGCGGATCGAGGCTGACGACCCCGGAGCCGGAAGACCTGCCTGTCGCCCCGCCGCGTTGTCGGTGGGCATGCCTCGTGCGGCGACGCACGTCGGTTGGCGATTGTCGGGTCCTCGCGCTTCAGGACGTCCGGCCGACGATGCTGCGTGGGCACGGTCTCCTCCGACGTGCCGGCCGGTACGTGGGTCGCCTGAATCAGTGCGACGGGCTCTTTGCCCGGAGGCAATGCCCCGCGCGATCGGGGCGGAAAGTGTCCCTGTGTCCTCATTCCTCACGCACGCCATCGTGGCGTCGCTCGCACTCCCAGCCATCGCGCTGGCCGGCCCATACTCCGGGCCGTCTGACACGATCAACGCCCTCGACGGAGCCATCGCATCGTCGAGTGGCGTGTTCGTCGAATGGGCCGACGACATCGATGCCAGCGGAACAAGTTTCGCACCCAACGGCAGCACGGCGATCGACACGTCCGGCGGCTTCAACAGCCTTGGCGATCTCAGTCAGGCCGACATTGACAACGGCCTGATGCCGGGGCAGATCACCGTGACGTTCCCGACTGGCATTGCCGACGGTCCGGGAGCCGACTTCGCCGTATTCGAAAACGGCTTTGTCTTTCCAAGCGATCCGTTCCTGTTTGCGGAATTGGCGTTTGTCGAAGTGTCCAGCGACGGCCTTACCTTCGCTCGATTCCCAGCCATTTCGACCAACACGACGTTTCAAGGGAACTTCGGTCAGAGCTTCGGCGGGTTCGATACGACGAACATCTTCAACCTCGCCGGCAAGCACGCCGACGGCTTTGGGACGCCGTTCGACTTGTCTGACCTTGCAAGCGACCCGCTCGTGACCGGCGGACAGGTTGATCTCGATGCCATCTCGGCCGTTCGACTCGTCGACGTCGTCGGCGACGGCACGACGCTCGACAGCCTCGGAAATCCGATCATCGACGCCTGGCTCACCACCGGCACCGGCGGATTCGACTTCCGGCTCGGCGTCGGAACGGGCGTCGGCGTGATCAATGTGGTGCCCGAGCCGGCAACCGGCGGGGTCTTCGCGATGGCGGCAGCGGTGCTGCTCGGCCGGCGTCGACGCGCTGCTTCGCGTTCGTCTGCCGGACTCGCACTGGCTGGTGCCGCTGCCGCGGTCGGTCTGGCTTCGGTCCCAGCCGCGGCCCAGACGACCATCACGTTCGAGCCGCTCGCTCCGGTCAGCCCAGACTACCCGTCGAACACAGGCTTCACGGCCGGCGGTGTCGAGTTCACGGGAGCGGCGTTCTCCGGTTGGGTGGCGGCCGACGGGACCGATACGACGACGCCCGGCTTCCTCAACCAGTACAGCGTCTTCCCCGGCGTTGGCGCTGGCGGCAGCGACATCTTCGCCATCGCGTTCGGCAACGGATCGTTCATCAATCTGCCGGCCGGCAAGTTCCCCGTCTCGGCCGACCTGACGGCGACGACGTACACGGCTCTGTCGATCTTGAACGGCGATTCCTTCGCCAAGCAATTCGGCGGTCCGACGGGGGACGATCCAGACCTGTTCACCGTCACGCTCACCGGCTACGACGGGCCCAACGGCACGGGCTCTGTCACCGGCACGCCGGTCGAGTTCACGCTCGCCGACTACACGTCTGCCGACAACAGCCTCGACTTTGTCGTCGATGAGTGGATCCAGACCGACCTCACGCCTCTCGGCGAGGCCGCGTCGATAGGGCTGACGTTCTTCAGCACGGACGTCGGCACGTTCGGCATCAACACGCCGACCTACGTCGCACTCGACAACCTGACGCTCATCCCGGAGCCAGGCCTGGCGGGCTTGCTGGCGGGCGGCGTGATCTTGCTCGTGCGTCGGCAGCGCTGACTCACTTCCTGACCCGACCGATCGGACGACGAGGGTTGTCCGATCGGCTTCACGCCCTCCTTTGCAGGATGCCATGAGAAAAGCGTTCACACTGGTCGAACTGCTGGTCGTCATCGGGATCATCGCCCTGCTGCTCGGCATCCTCCTTCCAACGCTCGGCAGCGCGCGTCGCTCTGGGGAGTTGGCGGTCTGCGGGTCCAACCTGCGTCAGCTCCACGCGGCCGTCGTGCTCTACGCCAACGACCACGCCGGTCGGGCACCACCCGGAGCAGCGCTCTTCTTCGACGCGAGCCGAGTCGCCGAGTCGAATCTGCGTCGGTGGCACGGCGAGCGCGACGACGACGACGATGCCTTCAACGCAACACGCGGCCCGATCTGGGAGTACCTCGAAACCGACGAGATCAAGCGTTGTCCGTCGCTTCGTGACGACGAGCTTCGCAGCAACATCGGCCAGGCTGCCGCGTTCGAGGCCAGCGCTGGCGGCTACGGGTACAACAGCCGCTACGTCGGGCTTGAACGCAATGGCGACACGCGTAGTGAGCTCGGTGCCCGTTTGGTCGAGTTTCGAGATTCGGCAAGAACGGTGCTCTTCACCGACGCCGCCCTGCTTCGGCCGCAGTTGATCGAGTACAGCTTCGCCGAGCCACCCGCCAGCGGGTTGGATCCGTCAATCCACTTCCGACACGGCGATCGCAAAGCCAACGTCATGTGGCTCGACGGGCACGTTTCGCAGGAGGTCTTCGCCTTCACGAGCAGCAACATCTACGGCGCGACAGTCGACGACCACCAAGAGGCTGGGATCGGATGGTTCCTGCCAGACAGCGTCGAGCTTTTCGACCGCGAATGAGGACTTCGACGATGCAGAAAGCCCACGGGCAGAACCCGTGGGCTTTTGTTTTTGGAGCTCTCGAGGTCTGACGACCGACTCAGTCGCTCGTCTTCTGGTCGGTGTTCGCGTAGCGCGAATCGATCGCGGCGGCGGCGCGGAGTTCGGCGGCGGCGGCCTCGGGCTTGTCTTTGCGACGAAGTGCCTGCGCGATGTGGTAGTGCACGTCGGCCGGTGCCAGGGCGCGGGAGAGCTCGGTCCGGGCCTCGGAGATGCGGTTCTCGCGCGCGAGCAGCATGCCGAGGTTCACCCGGGCGGCATCGTCGTCCGGATCGAAGGCCAGCGTCTGCCGGTACGCCTCTTCGGCCTTTTTGACCTCGCCGAGGAGGTCGAGGCTGACGGCGAGGTTGCGCCACGCGGCCGGGGCGTTGTTCGTGGCGTCGATGTAGCGACGCCAGAACGCCTCGGCCTCTTCGACGTCGCGGTCTTCGGTTGCGAGTGCGGCCAGGCGATAGAGGCTCGGAGCGTGCTTCGCGTCGAGCTCCAGCGCCTTCTCGTACTGGCGAACGGCCTGCTTGCGGGCCATGCGGACCTGGCGTGAGGCGTCCTCGCCAGGCTTGCCGACGACGGCTCGTTCGTGGAACTGGCCGGCGGCATAGTGGCTGTCGGCCGTCACCTTCGGCTCGGGCATCTGCTCAGCGACCTGGGTCGGCGGCTCGGTGTTGCTCGAGGAGCACCCGGCGATGAGCGGGCCGGAAACCAATGCGACGGCAGCGACAAGGCGCAAGCGACTCAGAGTCATGGTCGCTGTATCGACATCGCCCCGTCCGTGGTTGGAAGGCCGATGGCTCCTATGGCTTATCGGACGCGGACTTCCTCGTGGCTGAACTGCACAAAACCCAGGCATTTTGCCCTTCGAGCGCCCTCTTTTGCGGCGATGACGACGGTTGGTCATCGCTGGACGGCGGACCACCGTGAGCCCAGTGGCGTGGTCGCATCGAAACATGTCGCACTGTCGTGCCATTGCGTCGAGCACGACGCTGTTGGACGTGGTGTTGACAACGCGCATCGCGCTTTACCTCAAAAGTGACGGGCTTTTTGTCGCCGCCCATTCGGCCATTCCAGCCCGTGAGGGCCGTCGGTGTGCAGGTCCAGACCGACCAGCCCGCACAAACGGAATTGGGCAAAGCGTTCGGGTTGTCAGACGGCGAAGTTGGGCTGTTTGAGCTTTCGATGAATCGCCTTACAACCCCGAGCATTGGCACGTCCGTTGCCAAGGGATTGGCGGGGAGAAACTGCGACTCGATCCCCTGCATGGCCTCGAGATTTCACTCCATGACCTCGCGACTTCGGGCTCGACGCCTGCTGACGATCGGTGCCTTCGCGGCGTTGCTCTGTTCGACCGCCAGTGTCCGCGCCGGCTCGGTCGCGTGGGAGCTGCCC
Organism: Planctomycetota bacterium; assembly: GCA_038746835.1. NCBI lineage: Bacteria > Pseudomonadati > Planctomycetota > Planctomycetota bacterium. The sequence goes on from JBCDKH010000127.1 coordinate 5,117, forward strand.
CGCGACGTGCCGCCGACGGTGGCGCAGACGCCTGCTGCCGAGCGCGTTTCAGTGACAACCCCGTTCGAGGCGCCGGCCAGGCTGATCCGTGTGTCAGACGTCCCGGAGTGGCAGGTGCCATCGCCCTCAGCGATGCCGGCAGTGGTCGAGCCCAACACCGATGTGCGAAGCCCGTCGCGGGGTCTGCCGGCGACCTTGCTCGGCGGATTCGGCACGCTTTTGCTCATCGGGTGGCGTGCTCGTCGGTGATTTGGAAACGCCGACGTCGCTCGCGTGTCGATACAGCACAGGGTCCACACGGTGGTGAGCAGCGATTTAGCTGTTCCCACGCGGTGCGGTACTATTGTGTCACGACATTCGACTGCGACGAGGGCAACCAACCACGACGTCGCACGGGCTGAGAAGGACGGAGTCACATGAATCACAACGAGTCTGCCGTGGCAAGCGAGCGCGGGCACGAAGAGGCCGATGGCGGTTCTTTGCCGTTGTCGTCCGCTCCGCCGACCGACGTCGCTTCGGGTGAAAACGCCGAGTTCGTCGCGCAGATGTTCGACCAATACGCGGCCGACCCGTCGTCGGTACCGGCCGACTGGCAGGCGTTTTTCGCCGGTTACGCCCTGGCATCCGGCGACGCCGCCGACCTGCCGACGACGACTATCACCCAGTCCACGCCGCAGCCCGCGACGACCGCCACCGGCTCGCCGGTCGGCGTGTACGACCTCGTCCACTCGTACCGCGCTTTCGGTCACTTCGAGGCTCATCTCGATCCGCTCAGGGCCGAGGGCGATGAGCCCGAACCGCATCCGCTCCTGGCGCTCCACAACTTCGGACTAGAAGACGTCGACCTCTCCACCCACGTCGGCAACGGCGGCTTCCTCGGACACACCGACGGCACGCTCGGCGACCTCATCGAAAAGCTGCGGCTCACGTACTGCGGCACGGTCGGCATCGAGCTCAGCGCCGTCGCCGACGTCGAACAACGCAATTGGCTCCAGCAGCAGATCGAGCCCGGCTACGCCCGGCCCGACTTGACGCCCGACCAGCAGAAGGACGTCCATCGCCAGCTCGTGCAGGCCGAGGAATTCGAGCAGTTCCTGCACAAAGCGTTTGTCGGGAGCAAGCGATTCAGCCTCGAAGGCGGCGAGTCGCTGGTGCCGCTGCTGAATGCGGTCGTCGAAGGGGCCGGTGCACTCGACGGCGAGCAGGTGATCTGCTCCATGGCCCACCGAGGCCGGCTCAACGTCCTCGCCCACGTGCTCAGCAAGCCGCTCGAAACGATCATCGCCGAATTCGCCGGCACGATCACCCGCGGCACCAAGAACGGTGCCGACTACGGCGACGGCGACGTCAAATACCACCTCGGCTACGCCAAAACCCGCACCGTCTGCCCCGACGGCGGCGAGGACGACTGCGAGGTCAAGGTCAGCCTGCTGCCCAACCCGAGCCACCTCGAGCTCATCAACCCGATCCAGCAGGGCATCATCCGCTGCAAGCAGCAGTGGATGCTCGACGGCGATCGCACGAAGGTCGTTCCCGTCTGCCTCCACGGTGATGCGGCGTTCTGCGGCCAGGGCATCGTCTTCGAGACGCTCAACCTGTCCGAGCTGATCGGCTACCGGACAGGCGGGACGATTCACGTCATCGTCAACAACCAGATCGGCTTCACCACGCCGCCCAAGCAGGGCCGGTTCACGCCCTACCCGACCGACGTCGCCAAGGCGATTCAGGCACCGGTCTTCCACGTCAACGGCGACGATCCCGAGACCGTCTACCGCGTCGCCCGTCTGGCGACGGCGTTCCGGCAGAAGTTCAAGCAGGACGTCTTCATCGACCTCTGGTGCTACCGCAAGTACGGCCACAACGAAGCCGACGAGCCGGCCTTCACGCAGCCGCTGATGTACAAGGCGATTGCGAAGCACCCGGGCGTTCGCACGCTCTACGAGAAGCAGCTCGTCAGCGAAGGCGTCCTCGACACCGAAGCCGCCAAGCAGGTCGCCGACGACATCGTGGGCGAGCTCAAGCAGGCACGCGAGGACGCCCGCGTCGAGAAGCCACGCGGCAAGGTGCCGAGCTTCAGCGGAGTCTGGAACGGCCTGGGCCGAAGCCCGGACGACTATCGCGAGTGGCAGAGCGACACCGGCGTCGACGAGGACACGCTCAAGAAAGTCGTCGACGTCTACGACCGTCAGCCGGACGGCTTCACGCCTCACCGCAAGCTCCAGAAGCTCCACAAGTCGCGCGTTCAGACCGTCCGCGACGGCGAGGGCATCGACTGGGGCACAGGCGAAATGCTCGCGATCGGGTCGCTTCTGCTAGAAGGCCACAGCGTCCGCGTGACCGGTCAGGACGTGGAGCGCGGCACATTCAGCCATCGACACGCTGTCCTGCATGACGTGGAGACGGGCGACCGGTGGAAGCCGCTGCAGTTCATCGGCGGCGGCAAGCGGCACCAGCATCAGGGCCGGTTCGAGATCATCAACACGATGCTCTCCGAAGAGGCCGTCGTCGGGTTCGAGTGGGGCTTCGCCTCGGCCGATCCGCGGAACCTGGTCATTTGGGAAGCCCAGTTCGGCGACTTTGTCAACGGCGCCCAGGCCGTCATCGACCAGATCGTCGCGGCCGCCGAGAGCAAGTGGGGCTACATGAACGGCATCGTCTTCAACCTGCCCCACGGCTACGAGGGCCAGGGGCCGGAGCACTCGAACGCGTACCTGGAGCGCTGGCTCGGCCTGTGTGCCGAGCACAACATGCAGGTCGCTGTCCCGACGACGCCCGCCCAGTACTTCCACCTGCTTCGCCGCCAGATCAAGCGGTCGTTCCGCAAGCCGCTGGTGGTGATGTCGCCCAAGAGCCTGCTCCGCAAGCCCGAAGCGACGAGCACGCTGACCGAGATGGTCGACGGGTCGTTGCAACTGGTGCTGCCCGATCCGGAGCAGCCGAAGGTGGACGGCGTGCGTCGGGTCGTCCTCTGCAGCGGCAAGGTCTTCTACGCGTTGGACGCCGCTCGCAAGAAGGCGGAGTCGAGCGACGTCGCGATCGTTCGCGTGGAGCAGCTTTACCCGTGGCCGGAGCAGGAAATCGCCGCGCAGGTCGAGCAGTATCGCAAGGCCGGCGAGGTCGTCTGGTGCCATGAAGAGCCCGCCAATCGCGGTGCGTGGTCGTTCGCCCGGCCTCGGCTGCGGGACATGTTCCCCGATCGGCTCGTCAGCTACGTCGGCCGAGACGCCAGCGCGAGCCCGGCGGTCGGCAGTCCGGCGCAGCACTCCGCCGAGGAGAAGGCGTTGCTGGAAGACGCCCTCCACGTCAACGGCAGCCGCGTGACGTCGCCCGAGTCCGACAAGACGCCGCAGCCGGCGTGATCGTCAAAGTCGCTCCGATCGCCACCGCGACGGGTGACTCGTAGGGTTGTCCATGGCCACCTCGGACCAGCACGACGGCCCGAGGAAGAAGGGCAAGAAGAAGGTCACCCGAGAGCGCTCGGCCGGCGTCGTCGTCTACTGCGATCGCGGTGGTCGACGAGAGTTTCTGCTACTCGATTACGGCCGGCACTGGGATTACGCCAAAGGCCACCTCGAAGCCGGCGAGGACGATCGCACGGCTGCACTTCGCGAGCTACGCGAGGAAACCGGTCTGTCCGAAGGCGTCGAGCTGCTCGAGGGCTTCGAGAAGATGATCCTCTACCACTTCAACTCCAGCCGCAAAGGGCTCGTTCGCAAGGAAGTCCTCTTCTTCGTCGGCAAGCTTGATCCCGACAAGGCCGACGAGGTGATGCTGAGCGAAGAGCACGTCGGCTACGAGTGGCTCGAACGCGAGCCGGCGCTGCAGCGGTTGACGTTCGACAACGCCAAAGGCGTCCTCGCCGCGGCCGACAACTTTGCTGCGGAGCACGATCCGCTCACGGAGTGACTCTCGCTCGCTTTCCCCTGGCCGCTGTTGCTGCAGTGTCGACTGAAACCATCCGACCGTGACGGTCGCTAAACTCCGCCCGTCCGCAGGTGCGGGCTCTGTCGTTCCGTGCAGCTCCTCTCAGCCGACCACCAGCAACGCCTCGAAGCCCACCTGCATCGGCGGACGCGCGAGGTCTTGGGCGCCCGCTCCGCTGCAGAGGGTGATCCGCTGCGCTCGACCGTCGCCGACTACGCACTGGATCGCACCGGCAAACGCGTTCGGCCGCAGCTGGTCTGCTGGACGGCACTCGCAGGCGGTGTGGGCGACCTCGACGATGTGCTGCTCGATGTCGCGGCAGGCTGGGAGCTGTTTCACGCGTTCCTCCTCGCGCACGACGACATCATCGACCAGGCCGGCGTCCGGCGATCGCGGCCGAGCTTGCACAAGCGACTCGCCACGATCGACGGGCAGACGGACCTCACCGGCGAGCACCTCGGCATCGTCGCGGGCGACATGCTCTTCGCCGCTGCGATGCGGCTGTGGCTTTCGGTGACGCGTTGCAGCAGCCAGAAGTCGCACGCCAAGACGCTGCTTGAAACCACCGGCCGGATCTCGATGGAGACGGGTGTCGGGCAGGCGTCGGACATCGTCACGGGTCGGATGCCGCTGGACCGCGTGACGCCCGAACTCGTGCTTGATGGCTATCGCGACAAGACGGCGGCGTACACGTTCGAAGGCCCGATGCTCAGCGGCGCCATCCTCGCCGGGCTCGACGCGAAGGCGTGCGATTGCCTTTCGCAATTCGCGATTGCGATCGGCCAGGCGTACCAGGTGCACAACGACCTGCTCGACCTCGCAACGCCGCTCCACGAAGGCAGCGACCTGCTCCAGGGCAAGCGAACGCTCCCGCTGGTCTACGCGTTCAGCGATGCCGACGATGCGACACGCCAGACTCTGGTCGCGCTCCTGAACGCTTCGACCAATACGGATGCTGCCCTCAGCGACCGTCAAGCCTCGGCCGAGTCGCTTCGCCAGCAGCTCGGCGATGCCGGCGCGATGACCCGCGCCCGATCGACCTGCGCCGCCCTGCTCGACACCGCCGCCGAGGCCGCTCGGCACTGCGACGTGCCGGCATCGCTTCAGACGGCGCTGTCGGAGCTGCTGGAACAGCTTCGCGTCGGCTACTTCCGCTGATTCACCGAGCCCTGGCAAATGCGGTCCGCCACGCGTCCGACGTTCGGTGCGCGTTGTCAGGAACCTGGCCTGCCATAAGCGATGTCAGCGGCATCCACGTCGAGCGCTGCGTCTCCGCCAACGCTGCGACGGGTGGTTTGCCCTGGACGGTGAGTGGGACGACGCCTCGTCCGTCGCCGGCGCAGTGAGCGGGCTCGCTCGCGACGAGCTTGGCCCGGCAGGCGAGTGGGCGATCGTGGTAGATGCCGCAGGTCTCGTCGTCTTCAAGGAACGGACACGCGACCTTCGCCATCGCCCAACGCCGCCCGAGGTCGGCCGCGATTTCGCCCGGAATCCCTTCGCGCGAGCCGTCGATCGCGTCGAGCAGATCAAGCAGCCCGAGCTCGTCGAGCGTGTCGCGGGTCTTCGCGAACCGGTCGGCAACAGCGCCTTGCCGCTCGGTCGACATGTCGTCGACGACCTTGCGCATTCGTCGGAGCTCTGCCGGCGCGACGGGAACCAGCTGGTGACAGCACGCCGAGCACCCGGATCGGCACGTCGCCCGCGTCGCCAGGCTGCCCAGCTCATCCGCCAACGCTGCGTACACGTCGGGCAACGCGTCCTCGAGGGGCATCACGCTCGGATCATTCTGCTGCAAGGGCAGACAGCGTACGGAGTTGCGCTTCCGGTTGCTATGGGTCTCAGAATAGTCTCATCGTTGCGTCTCACCTCGTTTAGCGGTGCGCGGAGCGAGCCCTCTTCTGGCGTTGACGGGGACGTGATGCGACGGTCGGGGCTCGCTTCGCTCGCCGCTAAACGGGGCGGATTCGAGAGATCTCCTGCTTCAACGCCCGATAATGCGATGCGAGCGGGGTCAGCCCCGATAACGGTAAAGCCGCCCCAGCGACACGCCGACGAAACCCACGGACGACTTCCGTCCGTTCGTCACCATGGGCACCATCAGCAGCAGCATCGGTCTCGTCAGCGGCATCGACACCGGGTCGATCATCCAGCAGCTCATCCAGCTCGAGCGTCGCCCGATCCAGACGCTGCAGGGGCGAATCGCGCAGACCAGCTCCGTCCAGATCGCCCTGACGAGCTTCTCGACGCGGCTCAACGCGCTCAAGAACTTCGGCACCGACCTTCGCAAGCCCAGCACCTTCGAGGCGGTCACCGC
>JBCDKH010000128.1 GCA_038746835.1 Planctomycetota bacterium
AGCCGCCACGCTGCTCGTCGGCAGCGGCTAGCGTCGCGGCTTCATTGGCCCTTGCGGCGGCGATCATCTGCCAGGTCTCGCGCTGGTAGCGGAGCACGCCCAGCGCTTCTTCGATCTTTTCAGGGTCCCGGCCGATGTTGCCCTCGACGAGCCGGAGGTAGCACCAGCCGTAGAGGCTTTCGAGCCGCTTGCAGTTGTCGGGATCCATGTCGGGCCTGAGACCGTTCTGCAGCTCGATGACGATGTCCTGGGCCCGCGTAAGACGCTCGTGCATCTGGTCGTACCGCTGCATGCCGATGGCGGTCTTGGCTTGTTCGCCGAAGCGGATCGCGCCATCGAACAGCATGACCTGCAGCTGTTCCGGCGAGGCCGTCATGACGCGCGTCTTGAGGTACGGGTCGGCCGGCGTTCGCCGAGGCGGCGGAGCGAACGGGTCGCTCTTGCGTCGTATCGTAGTTGTCGGCTCGCTGTAAGGCTGCGTCATCGGCGGCTCGGCAGGACAGTTCGCCCCCTGCCCGTTCTACATCGGCCTGCCGACGTCCAAACGTTCGTCGTCCGATACCCGCAACGCTCTCAGCCCGCCCGCAACGCCTGATCCAGGTCGGCGGTCAGGTCGTCAAAGTCCTCGTAGCCGACGCTGAGTCGTAACGTCTCGGGCGCGACACCCGCCGCCCGCTGGGCATCTTCATTGAGCTGGGCGTGCGTCGTGCTGGCCGGGTGGATGACGAGCGTCTTGGCGTCGCCGATGTTGGCTAAGTGGCTGATCAGCTTGACGTTGTTGACCAGTGCCTCACCCGCTGCTTTCCCGCCCTTCACGCCGAACGTCATCAGGCCGCCTTGGCCGTCGGGCATGTACTTTTTGGCGTTGGCGTAGTCCTTGTGCGATGGCAGGCCGGGGTAGTTGACCCACTCAACCGCGTCGTGCTCGTGGAGCCAGCCGGCGATTCGCATCGCGTTCTCGCTGTGCGCCTTCATGCGAAGCGGCAGCGTCTCAATGCCCTGGATGAACAGGAACGCGGCGAACGGACTCATTGCCGCCCCGGTGTCGCGGAGCCAGTTCGTCCTCATGTGGATCGCGTAGGCGACGTTGCCGACGCCGCGCAGCGCCTCTTCGAAGACCATGCCGTGGTAGGCGTCGTTGGGCGCACAGAACTCGGGCCACTTGTCGGGATCATCTGCCCACTTGAAGTTCGCCGAATCGATGACCATGCCGCCGACGTGCACGCCGTGCCCACCGAGGTACTTGGTCGTGGAGTGCACGACGACGTCCGCCCCGTGCTCAATCGGCCGACACAGAGCCGGGCTGGCACTGGTGTTGTCGACGACAAACGGCAGCTTGTGGGCGTGGGCCTTGTCCGCGATCGCGGCGAGGTCCGGCACGTCCCACTTCGGGTTGCCGATGGTCTCGGCGTACACGAGCCGCGTGTTCTCGTCGACCAAGCCATCAATCGACGCCGGATCGGCCGGATCGAAATAGCGAACCTCGATGCCGAGCTGCTTGAGCGTGTGCGTGAAGAGCGAGTGCGTCCCGCCGTATAGGCTGGTGCCGCTGACGAAGTTCTGACCGGCGTGGCAGATGGTGCAGATCGCCGCCTGAATCGCCGCCATGCCGCTGGCGAAGCCAAGCCCCGCCGCCCCACCTTCGAGGCTGGCGACGCGCTTCTCCAGCACGTCGACCGTCGGGTTCATCAGCCGGCTGTAGATGTTGCCGAACTGCCGGAGGTTGAACAGGTCGGCCGCGTGCTGCGTGTTGTCGAAGGTGAAGGACGACGTCGCGTAGATCGGCACCGCACGCGACTTGTGCTCGTCGTCGACGGCATGCCCGGCGTGGAGCGAACGCGTCGACATGCCCTTCATCTGCGGTTCATCTGCCATGGTCTCAGTCTAGCTTGAAGGTCCGCTGGTCCGCATCGGCATTGCACGCGATTGCTGTTTTCACGAATAGAAGAACCCGCTGACCGAAGCCAGCGGGTTCGAAAGGTCAGAAAAAGTTCACGCAATCGCGTGAACCGAGGTCGCTTCAGCGACGACGACGCAGCAGCGTCAGGCCACCGAGGCCGAGCATCGCGATCGAAGCCGGCTCGGGGATGATTTCGCCCCTGACCTCGGCGGTGCCGGAGGCATCGAAGCTCGTGACGAACTGGCCGTCATCGGTCAGGTCGCTGATAAGCCCAGAGAAGCTGAGCGAGACCGGCTCGTTCGGATCGAGCTCCAGACCGAAGGGCAGATCCTGCAGGAAGATGTCGACGTTACTCGTGACGCCAGTCACACCGATCTCGCTGCCGGAGTAGAAGACCTGAACATCCGTGACGTCGAGGAACAGAAACCCACCCGTGAAGAACAGGTCGAACCCAATGCCAAGCGGTGCGGCCGAGGTCACGACACCGCCACCAGCTGGGATGTTGAGAACGTCGCCGATCGTGACGCCGGTGGCAATCGCGTCCGCCGGAGTGAGCGAGCCCACCAGCACGCCGTCCGAGAAGAAGTCGATCGAAGCCAGGTCATCCGTACCGAGCGGGTTCGCGTCGGTGATGTTGGTGCCGTCGTACGTGAAGTCGAAGCCGGTGACGGAAATCTGAATCGAAGCAGCTGCCAAAGAGGTGGCAGTCATCGCAGCAACAGCTGCGAGGGCGGAAGTCTTGACGTTGAGCATTATCTGACCCTTAGCAAGTACGTGGTTCTCTCAATGCACGCCGCGTGCGGGCGTGCCCCAGCGTTAGAGAATAAAGCTCAGCCACGCACATGCAAGAGATTTTGCCGCTGAAACAGAAAAAACCCATTGGCATCAGCCAATGGGCTTCCGTGAACAGCTCGACTTTCGAGGTTAAGACGCTGCCCCACAAGTGCTTACCGTCGTCGACGCAGTAGCGTCAGCCCACCTAGACCGAGCATGGCGATCGAGGCAGGCTCGGGAATGATCTCGCCGCGAACCTCGGCCGTGCCGGAGGCATCGAAGCTGGTGACGAACTGGCCGTTGTCGGTCAGGTCGGTGATCAGGCCCGAGAAACTGAACGAGACAGGCTCGCCCTCATCGATCTCAAGGCCGAACGGAAGATTCTGCAGTGCGACCTCGACGTCGCCAGTGACACCCGTCACACCGATCTGGCTACCGGAGTAGAAAACCTGAACATCTTCAAGGTCGAGGAAAAGGAATTCATTCGGGCCGAAGGTGAGATCCAGCCCGAAGCCGAGCGTCGCAGCCGAGGTCACGACACCGCCCCCGACAGGAATACCGAGGACGTCCTCGATCAAGAGGTCGGCGGCGATGCCGTCGGCTGGGGTGAGCGAACCGACCAGGACGCCGTCTGAGAAAAAGTCGACCGAGGCCAACTCGTCTGATCCGGCCGCATCCGCGTCGGTGATGTCTTCGCCGTCGTAGCTGAAGTCGAAGCCGGTGACTGAGATCTGAATCGACGCCGCGGCCATCGAGGCGGCTGTCATCACGGAAACCGCTGCGAGCGCGGCAATCTTGGTGTTGAGCATTTTCTAACCCTGAGTGAGTTCGGACAGGTTCTCGTTCGCGGCGTGTTCGGCCGCCTCCTTGATGGAACATGCGCGGTAATCGCCGACTTGCGAACCAACGAAATCCGAAACCCGGTTTTCCCGATCAACGGACTGGCTGACGCTGTCAGACCTGATTCCGCGCTACCGTTCACCATGCTGGAAGGCCTGACGGAGCGGTTTCAAGGAGCATTGCGCAATCTTGCTGGTCGCGGGCAGATCAGCGAGGAAAACGTCCGAGAGGCCATGCGAGAGGTCCGGACGGCCCTTTTGGAGGCAGACGTCAACCTCGAAGTCGTCCGCGAATTCACCCAGAACGTCACCGACAAGGCCATCGGCCAGGAGGTCACCGCCTCGCTCAAGCCGGCCGACCTGATGGTCAAAATCGTCTACGACGAGCTCCTAACGCTGCTCGGACCCGTCGACACGAAGATCCTCACAGTCAGCCCAGGCCCGACAATCGTCCTCATGGCCGGGCTCCAGGGCTCGGGCAAGACCACCACCTGCGGCAAGCTCGCCCGGCATCTATCCAAGCGTGGTCATCAGCCGATGCTCGCGGCGGTCGACCTGCAACGCCCTGCCGCTATCGACCAGCTGATCGTCATCGGCGAGCAAGCGGGCGTGCCGATCTATGCCGACAAGTCCAAGGCCGCTGAACACGGCAACGTCGCCAAGGGCGCCGCCGTCAGCGTCGCCCGAGCCGCCGTCAAAGAGGCCAAGGCCCAGAATCGCGACATCCTCATCCTCGACACCGCCGGACGACTCGCCATCGACGACGAGTTGATGACGGAGCTGGGCGACGTCAACAAGGCCGTCGGGGCCCACCAGATCTTCCTTGTGCTCGACTCGATGACGGGCCAGGACGCTGTCGGCACGGCCAAGGCGTTCAACGAGCGGCTCGAACTCGACGGCCTGATCCTCACTAAGTTCGACTCCGACACCCGCGGCGGGGCCCTGCTCTCCGCCAAGTACGTCACCGGCAAGCCCGTCAAGTTCCTCGGCACCGGCGAAAAGCTCGACGGCCTCGAAGAGTTCCGCCCCGAAGGCACTGCCCAGCGCATCCTGGGTGCCGGCGACCTGATGGGCCTGGTCGAGCAGGTGAAGGACAAGCTCGACGAGGAAGAGCTGCAGCGTCAGCAGGACAAGATGATGAAGGGCGAGCTGACGCTCGACGACTTCATGAGCCAGATGGGACAGATCCGCAAGCTCGGCAGCATGAGCAAGGTGATGGGCATGATCCCGGGCATGGGCGATCTCGCCAAGGCGAGCAGCATGGCCGGGCCGGAGATGGAAAACATGATGGGCCGGATGCGAGCGATGTACGACTCGATGACGCCTGCCGAGCGGAAGAAGCCAGGCATCATCCAGCACAGCCGACGCCGCCGCGTCGCCGGCGGCAGTGGCAGTCAGCCGGCGGACGTGAACCAGTTTTTGAAGCAGTTCGACGCGATGCGAGGCCTGTCCAAGCAGATGTCCGGCGGCGGCATGGGCCGAATGCGGTCGCTGGTCGGCGGCCTCATGGGCGGCGGCCTCGGCGGCATGGCGGCGGCCGGCCAGGCCGCGGGCGGCGGCGGCAACCCGTTCAAGGCCAAGGGCTCGACGCGCATGCAGAAGAAGGACCGCAACAAGAAGAAGGGCCGACGGCGGTGAATTGGGCATCGCCGTGTGCGCGCTACAAGCACAGCATCCGCAACGCTGAAGAAGAGATCCGCTATTACCGTGACGCGGAGCATCCCGAAAGAGCCGTCGTGTTGCTGTTGAGTTGGTGCGCGTGCGACCGGCGGGTTTCTGAGGATGAACGCCGAGGTTTTGACCGCACCACCGACCAGCGAGCGAAAAAGCTTTGGGATATTCTCCGATCAGACGGGGTTCATTATGAGCGGCTGAAATCGCTACTGGCCGCGCAGAGGCGAAGCGGCCCAGCTTCGGACGGACTCCGACTCACGCGCGTCATGACTGCGTTAGAGCTGGCTGCACACATCCGTTGCCTTCCGCACGATGCGTTTGTCACGGCGGGCGTCACCGGATTCTGCCACGCATCTTTTTGGTGGGACGGTGTTCGTCGCCGTTTTCCGACAACCTGTCGACCGAGATCATTCTCCGAAGCTCTTCAGGAGTTGAAGGACGAGGCTGCCGACTGTGGTCAGGCTGCTTAACGCGGAGTCATCTCAGCGAACAGTGTTCTTACCCTGGCCGGCCCCATGCGAGACATCTCCGACGACATCGACTGGTCGAAGCCGGTCTGCATGACCGAGGAGCAGTATCTCGCCTTCGACGACCAGTCGCGGGACAAACACGAGTACGACGCGGACGGCCACGTCATTCCGCTGAGCAGAGCCAACCGCGGTGAGCCAAACCTCTGGTACTACCGCCGCCAGGCCGGGCGGCAGCGGAAGACGACGGAACACTCGCGGTGCGTCGAGAACCTGCGGCAGGTCTTCAAGGCGAGCTGTGCCGAGAACGTGATCGGCTACCCGGCTGCCGATGCTGCCGCATCCATCGGGGTCGAACCTCCACGGAGAATCGTCGCGCTCGTCCGCTCGGCTGATGCGAATGACGAGACGACACTCGCCCGGTTCCGCAGTGACGACACAGTCGAAGCGATTCTCATCGTCAGCACGGCGCACCCGTCGCTATGGCTCCAAACGCGAGATCGAGCGAGTAAAGCATCTTGGTTCCTGAGGATTCGTGACGAAGCCGACAACATCGACCTGCCTGCGACCTCGCCCGCCGTTCCCGTCGAACGCTTTTACGCCGGCGTCCCGTTCGGTGACGAGACATGGTGACACCTCACCCCGCCAGGGCCGAGTGGACGAAGCGGATGGCCATGGCGCCGTCGCCGACGGCGGTGGCGACGCGTTTGGTGGAGTCGCTGCGGATGTCGCCGGCGGCGAAGACGCCGGGGAGGCTGGTTTCGAGGTAGCGCGGACCGCGATCCGTGAGCGGCCAGCGCTCTTTCGGCACGTCGGGGCCGGTGAGGATGAAGCCGTGGTCGTCGAGGGCGATGGTGTCACGGAGCCAGTCGGTGCGGGGTTCGGCACCGATCATGACGAAGAGGCCCGCGAGGGAGACGTTGCGTTCGTTGTCTTCGCCTGTTTTCAGCCAGGCCGACTGAAGTCGGCCAGCCGAGGTGTCGCCTTCGAGCTTCGTGATCTTGGTGTGGTAGAGCAGCTCGATGTTCTCGGTGGCTTCGAGGCGTTCGATGAGGTAGCGACTCATGGAGTTCGCGAGCGAGTCGCCGCGGACGAGCATGAGGACTCTCTTCGCCTGGCCGCTCAAAAAGACGGCCGCCTGCCCTGCCGAGTTGCCTCCGCCGACCACGGCCACGGGCTCGTTGGCACACATCGTCGCCTCCATCTGCGTCGCGCCGTAGTAGATGCCTGTGCCGGCGAAGTCGTCCTCGTGTTCCAGGTTGAGCCGGCGATACGTGGCACCAGCGGCGACGACAACGGTTCGGGCTTCGACGGTCTCGTCGCAGTCCAGCTGGAGCAGCGTCCGGCCGTCGCGCCGTTCCAAGCCCGTCGCAGCACACGAGACGCGGAAACGGGCCCCAAACTTCTGAGCCTGCACGGCAGTCCGCTGGGCAAGGTCGGCCCCGCTGATGCCGGTCGGGAACCCAGGGTAATTCTCGATTTTCGAGGACGTTCCCGCCTGCCCGCCAGGCGCCTGGGCGTCGAGGACGAGCGTCGAGAGCCCCTCGCTTCCCGCGTAGACGGCCGACGCGAGACCGGCCGGGCCGGCACCGACAATGGCGACGTCCCACACCTGGTCCTCGCTCCGCGTCGTCGTTAGGCCGAATGCCGCGGCGACCTCTTTTGGCGTGGGCTTGCGCAGCACATCGGTGTCCCCGGGCGGCACGACGATCGGCAGATCGCCCGGCTGCACGTTGAGCGACTCGAGGAGATCGTCCGTCTGCGGGTCGCGCTCGGGGTCGAGCCACGTGTACGGCACGCCGTTGCGGTCTAGGAGTTCCTTGATCTCGGCCGTCTTGCGATCCCAGCGGCTGCCGACGAGGCGGGCACCGACGAAGCCGGTGTCGCCCAGAATGTCACGCCGAACCATGATGGCCCGGAGGATCATCTCGCCGAGCCGGACGTCGCTGCGTGCCACGCCACGAATATCGTCGCGCGACACGCGAATCAATCGGCAGTCTCCCTCGGCAATCGCACAGAAAATGGCCGGTCTTCCGCTGATGAGGTCGATGTCGCCGACGAACTCGCTAGGCGGATGGCGATGGAGCACAAGATCGTCGCCGCCCTTGCGTTCTTCGATGATCCGCACGGTGCCTTCGCGCACGATGAGCAGCGGATAGTTGCGATCGCCGGCGCGGATCAGCAGTTCGCCGTCGGCGGCCGTGACCTCTTCGCCGACGTTGGCGAAGCGTTCAATCTGGTCCTCGGTGAGTTTTGGAAAGGCCGCCGCTTCGGCGGTGCGTTCGCTGCCGACGGAGGCGGTGGGCATGGCCAACGCTACGGCCCGATCAATGATGCCTCGTGCCGACGATCACCGACATCACGCAGCAGCGACGTCGGCCGGACCGGCGCAGCGTCTTCATCGACGGCGAGTTCGCCTTCGGGTGCCACGTGAACGTCGTCGCGCGGTTTCGCCTGCAGACAGACATGCCGATCAATGCGGACCTGCGGCGGCAAATCGAGCTGGGTGAGGTGAAGCAGGAGGCGTTCGATCACGCCCTTCGCCTCGTCGGTGGGCGTCGGCAGAGCGAGCGGGAACTCCGCCAGAAGCTGGGCCGAAAGGAGTACGGCCAGGCGGTGGTCGACGCGGTCGTGGCTGACTGTGAGCGGCTCGGCTACCTCGATGACGCTGCCTACGCCTCGGCTCGCGCGTCCGACGCGGCAAACCTCAAGCTCCACGGCCGGCAACGGGCGGTGTCGGAACTCGTCGCCAAGGGCATCGACCGCTCCACCGCGGAGTCGGCGGCGGACGAGGCGTACGCGGAGGTCGATCCGGTCGAGATGGCCACGAAGCTGGCGAACAAGCGGCTGCCGAGTCTCCAGCGACTCGACCGCCCCGCCGCTCAACGACGACTCTCGGGCTTCCTCCAGCGTCGTGGTTTCGACTTCGACACCGTCCGCACCGTCGTCGAGCGCGTTCTCGGCGACCGGTAAGCTCCGGGCGTGATCGACTCACACTGCCATCTCAACTTTCCCCAATTGGCGAGCGACTTGGAGGGCGTCCTCCAGCGTGCCGCAGAAGCGAAGGTGACGCACCTCATCAACATCGGCACAGGCGTCGACGACTCGCGGCGTGGCGTGGAGCTGGCGCATCGCATCGACAACGTCGCCGCGACCGTCGGCATCCATCCGTGCTACGACGAGTCCGCCCGCGACGCGACGGCCGAGCTGCGCGACTTGGCCGCCCTGCCGAAGGTGGTGGCGATCGGCGAGTGCGGGCTGGACTACTTTCACGACGACGTGCCGCGGGACGTCCAGCGGGCCAGCTTCGTCCGGCAGCTCACGCTCGCGGCCGAGGTCGACCTCCCGGTGGTGGTGCACAGCCGGGAGTCGATTCCGGATTGCGTCGAGATCGTGAGGGATTTTCCGGGAATCAAGGCGGTGTTCCACTGTTTCACGGCAGGGCCTGCGGAGGCGAAACTGCTCGCCGAGGCCGGGCACTACGTCGGTTTCACCGGCCCTCTGACGTTCAAGAAGAGCGACGCCCTTCGCGAAGCCGCCGCCCTCCTGCCGGCCGACCGTGTGCTGGTCGAGACCGACGCGCCGTACCTGTCGCCCGAGCCGCTTCGGGGCAAGCGGCCGTGTGAGCCGGGCTACGTGGCCCACACGCTGGCGTGCCTCGCGAGGGTTCGCGGGTGGTCAATCGAGGAGGCGGACCGCATCACGACCGAGAACTGCCAACGGCTCTTCGGCTGGCCTGCGTGATTGCTAGCAGGCTTGCAAGCTTGCTAGCAACCGGTCATCCGTCATCCCGAGCGGAGCCGAGGGACCTCGCCTGGTCTCGCACTAAGCAGACGAGGTCCTTCGACTCGCTGCGCTCGCTCAGGATGACGGAGCGGGACCACACTGGTCTTCGGATTCAACTGTTGCTCGTCGCACCGATGCGCCGATGCAGCGAGCAACATGATCTATGCGGTGATCAATCAGAAGGGCGGAGCCGGCAAGACGACGCTGGCCGTGCATTTGGCTCTGCGGCTCCACGACGCCGGCCGAAGCGTGGCGTTCATCGACAATGACCCGCAGCAGAGTGCCACCCGCTGGATCGCCGCCGCCGAGCCGGAAATGCGGCTGGAAAGCCTCACGACCGCCGAGGATCTCGTCGCCCAGGCCGAAGCGCTCGCTGAGGAGTACGACGACGTCGTCTGCGACGGCTCGCCCCGGCTGAACGACCAGACGCACGTGCTGATGTATCTGGCCGACAAGGTGCTGATTCCGGTGCTGCCCAGTGCCCTGGACGTGCACGCGACGCTTGAGACCAAGGACGCGATCGACCGCGTCACCGAAGCACGTGCAGCCGACGGGATGGAGCCCCCGGCCGTGCTGATCGCCCTCAACAAGGTCAGGACGACCGGTGAGCAGGCGAAAATCGTCCGGCAGGCTCTGGCGGAGCTGGGCCTGCCGGTGGCGAAGACGTCCGTGGGACTGCGAGACGCCTTCATCAAGGCCGTGGTGGACGACACGAGCGTCCACCGTGACGGCACCAAAAGCCGCGGCCACAAACAGGCGTCGGCGGACCTCGATGCCCTGTTCCACGAACTCCTCCAGCTTCCGGCGGAGCCGGCGCTCGCGCTTGCAGCTTGAACACACATCTCCGTCACCAGGCTGGGCGACTTCAGTCGCTCTGATCCGACCACTCCCCACGCACATGGACACTTCTCAATCTTCCTCCGATCCCAAAGCTGCCAAGTTCCTCGCGAACCTCAAGCGCTCGACGCCCGGACGCCTCGTTCGGGAGACTCCCGAAGAAACGCCAGCACCGGCACCCACGTCCTCACCGGCGCCCGCCAAACTCAAGCGGCCCAAGCAGAAGGGCGGCGACGAGGTGTCGATGTCGATCAAGCTCGACCCCGGCACCGGCAAGCGCGTCGTCTACGTCCGCGTCGAAAAGACGCTGGCCGACCGGCTGCAGCTGATCGCCATGCAGAACAAGATCGCGGGCGGTGACGGTCCCAAGACCATCAACGACATCGGCATCGAAGCCCTGCACGAATGGCTCGACTCGCGGGAACACCGTCAAGCAGCGTGAGCAACCCGTAGCCGCGACCTTACAGGTCGCGGTTGGTCTGACGGTCGACGCGCACTCCAACCGCGGGCTGTAAGCCCGCGGCTACGGGGTCACTCCGGAGGTTGGACCGTCCAGCCCGCGTCGCGCTTCTCGTAGCGCGCACACGCACCGTCACCAAACGCGGTGTCCTCGAGCGTGCGAACCTGAACCGCGACCGTGTCGAAGGGCACATCGTCCGCAGCCGCGGTGCGGATCGTGATCCGGTTGTACGCGTTCGGCTCGCCACGCCGGCGGTGACTGCAGGCGGTGCCGGCCTGGACGCTGAGGATGCTGCGGCGGACCGCCTCGTGGTGGCTGCGGACGTCGCCGGAGTAGTTCATGTGCAGGTGACCCGCCAGGAGCAACTCCACGCCGACGGCTTCCATCGTCACCAGCGCCCGGCCGCTGCCGTGGACGACGAGCGGCGAGACCTTCTTCGCCGCTGGCAGGGCGTCGAGGCCTTCGACCTGGACTGCACCGTGCTCCCGGGCATCGGGCGGCGGAAGGAACGGGTGGTGCGTCACGACCACCTTGAACAGCTCCGCCGGCGCTTTCAGGCACGCCAGGTGCACATCGAGCAACTGCGCGCACGACAGGCGGCCATCTTTCCAGAA
>JBCDKH010000129.1 GCA_038746835.1 Planctomycetota bacterium
GTCGGGTCGGCCGACCGCAACGCTCGTTCGTGCGTTCGCCGGTCCAGCTCGGACGTCACGAGCAGGAATGACGGTTCGTCCACGACCGACGGCGCGTGCATCTCGACGCGATCGGCCAACGCCATCGCCAGCGAGTCATCGATCGTCTCGTCGACCACGACGGGTCGACCAGCGGCGAGGTCGGCAATCGCGTCGGCCTGCTCCTCGGCGAGGAGTCGCGACGTCGGGTCAACCACCGACGTTGCCGTCAGCAGCATCAAGCCCACCGCCACGCCGCCGACGAGGATCGGCGAGACCAGCGACGTCCAGAAGCGCCGCCTTCCCGCATGGACGCCCGCCAGCACGATCGCCGTCGCCACGCCGAGCACCGGCAGGACGTCGGCCTGTCGCGTGAAAGTCGCCACGCCAGCCGCCAGAGCGATGAACAGCGCCGCAGGAACACTTCGGCTCGCCAGCGTCGCGACGGCGAGGCCCGCCAGGATCAGCTGCATCTGCGGAACGGCCAGAACGTCGAAGCCCGTGATCGCCAACCGCAGCGTCTCCTCGACACCCACAAAGTGCGACACCAGCTCCGAGGGTCCGACGCGGAGCAGGCCGGCAATGCCGATGACGGCCACGCCGACCAACGGCGCGGTTGTCGCATTGGCCGATCGCAGCGGTCGACGCCACGCCCAGCCGGCCGCGAGCACCGTCAGCGGCAGCAGGATCGACAAGCCGGCGGTCGGTTCGATGAGCGTCGTCGCCGTCGCAGCAATGCCAGCGGACAGGCCGAGGAACCAGTTGCCCGATCGCCACCACCAGACGGTCGCCGCCAAGGTTGCCGCCAGGCCGAAGCTGACGAGACTCACCGGCGCGCCAGCGGTGACGATCCACCAAGCCGAGGCCGTCACGCCCAGCGTCGCGGCAAACGGCGTCGCGAGTCCTGCCCCGGCCACGTAAACGCACAGCAGCGTGAACACGACCAGCGCCGCCGGTGCGAAGGCCAGCGCGTCGGGCGCGATGATGCGCGTAATGCTGGGCAGCTCGACCGCGAAGTAGCCGAGCCACACCACTCCGACACCGGCTGCCGCGGCAGCGATGAGCGAGACGACAAAGAACGTGGCCAGCGACCAGGATCGGACGCGTCGAAACAGCGGCTCGAGCCGGCGCAGACCCGCATCGCGTCCGACACCACGCCGACGGTCCGCAGCGGAGTCGTCGAAGGCGACGGCGAACTGGCCGTCGTCGTCATCGGTTGGCTGCGGGCGTGGCCGGGGACGCGAATCGCCCAGCGTGGTCGCAACGCGTCGTCGTGGCCGCTCGTCCCAGGGCGTGACTTCGGCCTTGGGTTCTGCCGGAATGGGTGGCTCCGGATCGTCGGCGCGGAGACTCGGATGATCGGGCGCCATGACCGGGTTGTATCGGCTGTTCTTGATAGACGAACGTCTTGGCCCGAGGCGTGAGGCGGCGATCTCTCCACCACGTTTTACCATGCGAAGTCGCCGTGGTCACCTGATCCGCACGACCCGAACGCCGTTGCGGTCCTGGCGATGTGTGACGCCACAAAGGCCTCCCTCCGTCCCACTACACGCGTCCGCCGACACAATGACGCGCCGCTAGTGTGTGCCCATGCCCGCCGCATCTGACGTCGCTACCTCGGCCAAGGCCACCCTCACGATCAACGACCAGTCTCCCGTCGCACTCGAAGGCCTCGTCGGCACCGAAAACGAGCTCGGTCTCGACGTCACCGCCCTCCGCGCCAAGACCAAGGCCATCACGCTCGATCCCGGCTACCGCAACACCGGATCGTGCACGAGCGACATCACCTTCATCAACCCCGAGGCCGGCACCCTCCGCTACCGCGGCTACCCGATCGAAGAGCTGGCCGAGCACTGCAGCTTCCTCGAAACGGCTTACCTGCTCATTTACGGCGAGTTGCCGGACCAGAAGACGCTCGACACGTTCGTCTCCCTTGTCTCCGACAACACGGCCGTCAACGACGGGTTGCTCAAGATTCTCGACGGCTTCCCGCCCGATGCCAGCCCGATGGCCATGCTGTCAGCCTGCATCAACGGGCTGTGCGGCTACCACCCAGAGGTCCTGCAGGTCGAGTACGAGGAGCACTTCGACGTCACCGCCGCCAAGCTGCTCGGCAAAGTTTCGACACTCGCGGCTGCCATCTACCGGCACCGCAACCACGAACCCGGCCACCCGACGCCCCGGCCTGATCTGGATTACACGACCGACCTGCTCCGCATGAGCTTCGCTGACGGCCACGTCGACAAGGGCACGGCCAAGGCGATGGACCTGATCTTCCTCCTCCACGCCGACCACGAGCAGAACTGCTCGGCCAGCACGTGCCGCATGGTCGGCAGCAGCCACGCCAACCTCTTCGCCAGCTGCGCCGCAGCCGTCTGTGCCCTGTGGGGCCCGCTGCACGGCGGTGCGAACGCGGAGATCATGAACCAGCTGCAGCGGATCCACGACGGTCAGTCGATCGACCCCGACAGCTTCATCGCAGGCGTGAAAGAGAAGAAGTACCGCCTTTTCGGCTTCGGCCACCCGGTCTATAAGAACTACGACCCGCGCGCCCGCATCCTCAAAGCGCAGGCCGATGCGGTGCTGACGGGAATGGATCGGCAGGACGATCCGTTGCTGAAGATTGCCAAGCGTCTCGAAGAAGTCGCGCTCGCGGATGACTACTTCGTCAGCCGGAACCTGTACCCGAACGTCGACTTCTACAGCGGCCTGATCATGCGGGCGATGAACGTGCCGACGGACATGTTCACCGTGCTTTTCGCGGTCGGTCGGATGCCGGGATGGATTGCCCAGTGGAAGGAGACGCGCGACCAGGCCGGCAAGATTTATCGGCCTCGTCAGATCTACACCGGCCCCGCCGAGCGGCACGTGGTGCCCGCCGGCGAGCGATGAGTCGCCAGCGCCGGGTGGTGCAGATTGCCGCCTCTTGCGATTGTGAATGCGGGAGGTTCTTGCACGCGATTTGCGGTAGGGTGTCGTCGTGAGCTTGACTGTCGACGAGTCAAAGGACGTGCGTCCGATCGCCGCCGCCGAGGAAGACGACAGCTCCACCGCCGTCGCCGAACCGCCGGCAGAGACAGAGCCCAAGACCAAGCCGGCGTCGAAGAAGTCGCCCAAGCGACGCCCCAAGCGTCCCGGCCAGCTTCCGCCGTATCGCGTGCTTCTGCACAACGACGACGTCAACACCGTCGAGGCCGTCGTTCTGACGGTCCTGGAGCTGACGCCACTCACCGAGATGGCGGCGATCCGCGTCACGCTCGAAGCCCACAAGCGCGGGCTGTCGCTCTTGCTCGTGACGCACAAGGAACGCGCCGAGCTCTACGTCGAGCAGTTCAAGAGCAAGCTGCTAAAGGTCACGATCGAGCCGGCGGAGTGAGGTCAGTTGGTAGTCGGCTGCGGCACCGGTGCTGACGCGGCGGCGATGGCTTGGTCGAGGAACATCTGTGTCCGCTCGACAGCAGCGTCGCCGAGCGGGGCGGCTTCTTCGACAGCGCGACCCAACTCCGCGACGGCCTCGCTGTGTCGACCCGCAGCCGACAGGGCTCGGCCGTAGTTGCGTCGCAGAATCGGGATCATCCCGCCCCAGTTCCCGGCCTCGGCGGCATCGAGCGAGATCCGCAGCTCCGCAGCAGCTTGCTCGGCGTCGCCGGCTTCGAGTGCGATCATCGCCAGATTGTTCCGCGTGATCGACGGCGGTGGCGTGTTCGCGCCGACCTGTTCGATCTGCACGCGCAGCACCTCGCGGAGATCCGCGATCGCTTCGTCGGTCCGGCCGATCTCGTCGAGCGACGTCGCCCGGCTCGCGCGGATCGACAGCATGTACGGGTGATCGGGCGGCACCACGCCTTCGCCCTCGGCCATCGCCTCGTCGAACGCGACGACGGCCTGTTCGTGATCGTCGAGGTAGCCCGACGCGACGCCAGCGTTGTTCAGGTCGAGCATGAGCGTCGTCGGACTGCCGGCACCGCGTTCCTTTGCAGCACGCTCGCCTGCGACGTTCACGCGCGCCAGCTCGATCGCTTCGCGCAGCGACGCATCGCTGCGTCGAGCGACCAGAAGGTCGACGAGATTGCGACGGCAGCTTCGAACGATGTGACTGTCGGGGCCGAAGGTCTCGGTCGCACGGACGATGCTCTCGCGGGCAATCTGCTCGGCCTCGTCGAGTTCGCCGACGTCCGTGAGCAGGCCGGCGAGATTCGCCTGAGCCATGACGACCGACGGATGATTGCGGCCGTGGCGTTCGGTGCGATTGACCAGCACGCGTCGCAGCGATCGCAGCGCGAGGTCGGCCTCGCCGGCATTGCGGTAGCTGTCGGCCGCGTTGCTCAGCCACGTGTCGGCCTCGTCCATCGTGATCTTCGTCAGATCGGGCGCGTCACCTTCTTCTGTCTGGCGAGTCACCAGCGGATCGATGCCCGTCAGCACGTTCTGCCACTGCTCCGACGCCTCGACGTAGCGGCCTTCGGCATGAAGCAGCTCAGCGAGCGTCGAATCGAACTGCAAATCGATACGCGGCGTCTGCGGATGGTCCGGGTCGCGATCGGCGTCCCACGCGGCGCGGTACTTGTCGTACAGCGACCGCGCACGCTCCAGCCGGGCGTTCTGGGCCAGACTGCCGACCCACTCGGCGCGGTGGTCGGCAAGGTTGGCGGGCGTGACGTCTTCGAAACGCAACAGTGCCTGTTCTGCAAGCTCGTACTGCCGATCGGCCTCATCGATCTCGCCAACGGACCTCAGGTTTCGCGCAAGGTCGGTTCGCAAGTCCGCTTCGATCATCGGCCGACCGTCGGCGAAGGTGGGGATGAGCGGTTCGCTCTGCCGCAAGGCTTCCAGGACGGTCACGCCGGCACCCGAATCGGTCGCATCGCCAAACTCGAGCGTGCGGCGGAGGAACAGCCGAGCGGCCTGCTGACGCTCGGACGATGCCTCGGCAAACTCGAGGTTCCGTTCCGCCTCCGCCCGCGCGCTTGCCTCGAGCACGAAGGCAAACGACGACACCGCCGTCGCGACGACGAGTGTCACGGCGATGGCGGCAGTCGCGGCGATGAGCGGCTTGTTGCGGCGGGCGAACTTGCGGACCTGATATGCCAGCGTCGGCGGCCGGGCGAGGATCGGTTCTTGGGCGAGCAAGCGACGCAGATCCGACGCGAACGCCTCGGCGGTGGCGTAGCGGCGGTTGGGCTCGGCTTCGAGCGCGCGAGACAGCACGATGTTGACGTCGCCGCCGGTGTCATCGCCAGGGATGAGTCCGATGGACGACGGCGTGACGTTGGGCTCCGCCAGACGCCGAAGTGCCTCGGGCATCGCGACGCCCTTCACGTCGATCGGCGGCCTCCCGACCAGCAACTCGTGCAGCAGCACGGCCAGTGCGTAGACGTCGCAGCGGATGTCGACGTCGTCGCTGCCGGATGCCTGTTCCGGCGCCATGTAGCCGAGCGTGCCGAGCAACAGCCCGGCCGTCGTTCGCAGCGTTTCGGGCGGGGCCGCATCGTCTTCGAGCAGGCGTGCGATGCCGAAGTCGAGCACTTTTGGCCGACCATCGGCGGTGACGAGGACGTTGTCGGGCTTGAGGTCGCGGTGAATGACGCCCTTCTGATGCGCCGCCTGAACCGCGTCGGCGATGTCCGCAACCAGCTTCAGGCGATCGCGGAACGGCAGGTCGACGGCTCGGACGTACTGCGTGACGGTCGGGCCGTCGACGAACTCCATCGCGATGAACGCGACCGCCAGTTCGCGGTCGTGGCCGGCTTCGTAGATCGTCGCGATACCGGGATGGTCCAGTCGGCCCAGTGCGTCGACCTCCTTGCCGAAGCGGCGCGGCGCGTCATAGCCGGCGGCGGCGCGGCGAAGGACTTTGATCGCGACCGGGCGATCCATGCCGACCTGTCGAGCCTCGTACACCGAGGCCATGCCGCCCTCGCCGACGAGTCGGACGAGGTGGTACTTGCCGTCGACAAGCGACTTGCCGACAAGCGTCGACGGATCGGGTCCGCCCAAGCCGATGAACGCGTCGACCTCCGGATGCAGCATCGCATCCTCACCGACGTCGGCGAGGCCGATGGCTTCATTAACCAGATCGGGGTCATCGCCGAGCGTTTCGCGCAGAAAGCTCGCGCGGTCGGGCGGCGGTTGATCAAGGGCATCGGCGACTGCGTCGCGCAGCCGGTTCCAGCGTTCGGCCTGCATCTGATCCGTCATGCGTCAAACGACGTTAGCCGGGGCCGAAACGAAGTTGTTTATGCGGCCGTGCCGTCGAGGCGTTTGCTGAGCCACGCCCGGGCGAACGCCCAGTCGCGCTTGACGGTTCGTGCCGAGCTGCCCGTCGCGGCGGCGGTCTCTTCAACGCTCAGACCAGCAAAGTAGCGGAGCATGACGACCTCGCTCATCCGCTGGTCCTGCTCTTTGAGTTCGGACAGAGCGGTATCCAGCTCGATCACAGCTTCGGCATCGCCGCCGGTGTCGACGTCGATGCTGCGTCCGCCCGGCTGGTCGGCCGCGCTGAGGTCGAGCCGTCGACGACCGCCGCCGTGCTTGAGGGCGGCGTGGCGTCGGGCGCGTTCGACGAGGATCCGTCGCATCGCCTCGGCCGCCGCACCGAAAAAGTGCCGCGGGTTGTCCCACTGAACCTCGGGATCCTTCATGAGGCGCAGGTACGCCTCGTGGACGAGTGCGGTGGTTTGCAGCGTGAGGTCGGAACGCTCGCGCGCCATCTGCCGGCCGGCAAGGTCGCGTAGCTGGTCGTAAACGGCGTCGAAGAGCTCAGGCGTCTTGCCTCCCGGCTGGGAAGCTGGGGCGACTACACCACCATTTCCGCCGTCTGGCGGAGGATTCGAAGATTTTGGCTCCGTCTCTGGCCCCTGCACGTGGTGATTGTCGCACATCCGAGTGGGTCGGCCAAGTCGGCAGGCCCGACGCCCGGTATCGGGCGTTCGAGTGCACCACCTCGGCGGCGTTCAGGGGGAGCGCCGTTCGAGGGCTGCACGGGCGAGCGTTTCGCCTGGAATTCGTTGTTTCTCGCGCCATTCGACACTGACCGTCAACCTGCCGCCGCCGTCCGACTCGGTCGGGCGCTGACCCGGGAGAACCCACCATGCAGAACCACCCTCGCCCCGCCGTTCGCCGACTGCGCCTCGCCGCGGCCGCCGCTCTTGCCACCGCCGGCCTCGCCGCCACCGCTCCCGCCCAGGTCACCTGGATCGGCGGCGCGACCGGCGACTGGTCCGACAACGCCAACTGGGACAGCGCCGTCTTCCCCAACGGCACGACCATCGACGCGATCATCGCAGGTCTCGTCGAGGTCACGGTCGAGCCGGGCATCACGCGTGATGTCCGCAGCCTCAGCGTCAGCAGCGCGTCGCAGTTCTTCATCAGCGACAACACGTTCTTTGACATCAACAACGGCGGGCTTGCCAATGCAGGCTTCGTCACCGTCACCTCGACCGGCGGCAACACGCAGCTGCGCTTTGCCGGCACGAACGACATCACGGGCGGCGGCACGATCTTGCTCGAAGACGGCATCATCGGCGGCACCAGCAGCGTCATTACCAACGTCGACAACCTGATCACGGGGACCGGCAACATCGGCAACAACGCCGCCCGGTTCAGCAACGAGGCCACCATCCAGGCCCAGGGCGGCACGCTTGTACTCGATCCAGCCAGCGTCATCGGCGGCCCGGAATTCTTCAACACGGGCACACTTGCCGCCAATGGAGCCGGCAGCGTCCTCGTCCTGACCGGCAACGGCTTCGGTGAGTTCAGCAACGTCGGCGGAAACATCTCCGCCATCAACGGCGTCGTCCGCCTGACCAGCGGTGCCGACATTCTCGGTGGCACCTACAGCACTTCGGGCACTGGCGTCATCGAGGTCGCGGCCAGCTCGTCGGCGATCCTCCAGTACGCCACGAACACCGGCAACATGGTTGCGCGGTTCGGCTCCGACCTGGAGATTCGCGGAAGCACGTTCACCAACAGCGGCTCGATCACGATCGACTCGAGCGGCGGAGCGCGGGCCGACCTCCAACTGCTCAACGGCAACAACATTGAACTCAACGGCACCGGCACGCTCAACCTCGTCGACGGTGGCATCAACGGCAGCGGCTTCCTTGTCGTCGGAGCAGATCAGACCGTCCGAGGCAGCGGGTTCGTCGGGCAGAACCAAATCCGAATCGAGAACTTCGGCACAATCCGCGGCGACGTCAATGGCGGCGACCTCGAGATCAACCCGGCAGCTGTAACCGCCGGTGCCGAGTTCTTCAACCCCGGCCTCGTCCGTGCCAGCAACGGCGGAAGCGTCACCCTCAGCGGACAAGGCAACGGCGAGTTTGCCAACACGGATCGCCTCGGCAATGGCAGCGGCGTCATGGAGGCCGTCGGTGCTGGTTCCGAGCTCGTCCTCGACGACGACGCCGTCATCATCGGCGGCACGCTCCGTGGTATCGACGGCGGCATCGTTCGAGCCGCGGCGGATCAGAACATCGACGTGACCAACGTCACGCTCGAAGGCGCCCACACTGTCGATGACAACACCGATTACAACACCACGGGCACCATCAACCTCGCCAGCGGTTCGACCCTGACGCTCACGTCGACGGGCTCGGCTACCGACCTGGAGATGAGCGGCAGCGTCGACTTCGTCGGGTCAGGTCAGATCGTTCTGGCTGACCCGCTCTCGGGCGTCGATGGCTCGGGCACCATGAACCTCGGCGGGGACGTCACCCTCCGCGGCCAAGGCAGGCTCGGACAGAACGACATCCGCATCTTCAACGAGGGCACCATCCTCGGCGACGTCAACGGTGGCAACCTTGTCATCGACCCAGCAAGCCTCGACGGCAACGCCGAGTTCTTCAACACCGGCCTCGTCCGCGCCGTCGGCGGCGGCACCGTCACGCTTGACGGCCTGAGCAACGGCGAATTCACCAACACCGATGAGCTTGGCGCCGGCAGCGGAATCATGGAGGCAAGCGGTAGCGGCTCCGAGATCGTGCTGACCAACACCGCCCGCGTCTTCAACGGCACGCTCCGCGGCGTCTCGGGTGGCTTGGTCCGGACCGGTGACAACGAGAACGTCTTCATCACCAACGTCCTGCTTCAGGGCAACCACGTCGTCGGCAACAACTCCGACTACGGCATCGACGGTACCGTCACACTCGATGCCGGCGGAACCCTGCGGCTCCAGGCCGGTGCTCAGGCGACAGACCTCGAGATCCAATCGACCGCCACGCTCGACGGCAACGGCACCGTGATCCTCGAAGGCTCGCTAGCCGGCATCAACGGATCGGGCGACTTCAACATCGGCAGCGGCATCACCATCCGCGGCGAAGGCAGGTTCGGACAGAACGCCATTCGAATCTTCAACGAAGGCACTATCCTCGCCGACGTCGACGGCGGCACGCTCTCGCTCGACCCCAACTCGGTCGACGCCAACGCCGAGTTCATCAACACCGGCGTCGCCCGCGCGATCAACGGCGGCACGCTGCAACTCTCGGGTGCCAGCAACGGCGAGTTCAACAACACCGGAGCACTCATCGAAGCGGTCGGTGCCGGCTCGGAGGTGAATCTCACGTCCAATGCTCGCCTCTTCGGCGGCACGCTTCGCAGCACCGGCGGCGGCACGGTCGAAGTCGGCGATGGCGAGAACGTCTTCCTCACCGACGTCCTCGTCGAAGGTGTTCTGAACGTCGGCTCCAACACCGATCTGGGCATCGACGGTACCGTCGTCAACGACGGCACCATCACCCTCGACGGCACAGGCGCGCAGACCGACCTGGAGGTACAAAGCAGTGCCATCTTCGCCGGCAGCGGAGAACTCGTTCTCGACGGGCCAAGCGCCGGCATCAACGGCTCGGGCACGCTGCTCAACGACTCGGGCAACACCATCCGCGGCGAAGGCAACGTCGGCCGAAACGCCATTCAGATCACCAACGACGGCTTCATCATCGCCGACGTCGCCGGCCAGGAGCTTGTCCTCAATCCGGCCAGCGTGATCGCCGGACCTGAGTTCATCAACAACGGCACCCTGCTCGCCACCGACGGCGGCATCCTCGTCTTTGACGGCCAGGGCAGCGGCGAATTCCTCAACAACAACGAGATCACCGTCGCCAACGGCGGGCAGATTCTGTTCCGCAATGGCGCCGACCTCACCAACGCCAACGCCGCCGCTAGCGATCGCCTCATCGGCGGCACGTTCCGCGTCTTCGATGACGGCAGCGGCACCACCTTTGACATCGTCCCGCCCGACTTTGACCTGGAGACCATCGAGTTCGCCACCGTCGAAATCCAAGGACCCAACGTCACCAGCAACCTGTTCGACGACACGGCCTCGGCCACCGGTGACCTCGTCGGCTTCAAGTTCCGCGAGAACGGCGGCACCTTCACCATCGGCGGCGGCACCGACCTGACCGTCACCGTCGGCGAGGGCGACACCCCCGGCATCGCCGCCTTCGCCAACAGCTTCGACGACGGCCTGGGCAACCCCGACAGCCTCAACGCCGGCACCTTCTTCGTCGACGCCGGCTCGACCGTCACGTTCCTCGGCCAGTTCGATGGCGGAAGCCCGTTCACCAACAACTTCGCCAACGGCGGTGACTCCGTCCTGGGCGGCGGTGGCACCCTCGTCGCCAACGTCAACGGGAACGGCATCTACCGACCCGGCAACTCCGACGGCACCGTCGGCACGCTCAACGTCGACAACAGCGCGACCAGCTCCATCAGCAGCGCTCGACTCGAAGTCGACCTCTTCGACCAGAACGTCAACGACGTCCTCGCCTTCGGCGGCAACCTCTTCGCCAACGACCTGGACATCGCGGTCGACTTGGCCGGCGGCTTCCTGCCCAACCCGGGCGACGACTTCACCGTACTCACCAGCGGTGGCAGCTTGACCGCCAGCTCGCCCAACGCGTTCGAGGTTGCCGGCCTGCCGGGCCTGCTCTTCACGACGCTGGTCACCAGCAGCGATCTGATCCTGACCGCTGATAACGCCATCGACGGCGACTTCAATTACGACGGCACCGTCGACCTCGCTGACTTCGGCATCCTCCGCGCCGGCTTCGGATCGGGCGACGAGTACGTCCTGGGCGACGCCAACCAGGACGGCACCGTCGACCTCGCCGACTTCGGCATCCTCCGCGCCAA
>JBCDKH010000130.1 GCA_038746835.1 Planctomycetota bacterium
AAGCGGCGGAGAGGACAAGCTCCTCTCCGCCGCTTCTTCGTTGAAATGCTCTGGCTGTTGAGTTGGGCCAAAACCCAAAGAGGCCCAAGCCGTTGCTAGTCCCGCTGGACCAGCACGACCCAGTCTCGGCCAACTTCTGCCGGTGGGGCACCGAGAGCAGACGTCGATCCGCCTTCGATCTGACCCACCGAACCGGTCTGCAGCGAGCCGCCAGTCCGCGGGTCATACCAGCCGATCGTGAACCTCCCGGAGTGATTCGAGAGGTTCAGCTTCGCCGGCTGCAACGTGTTCTTGACCATCAACACGTAGACATTTCCGGGCTCGGCAAGGCAGAAGCCGTCTGCGTCAACCAGCAGGGCGTTGTGATTCCTCATGTCGCCGACGGGAACGTCGTTTTCACGGAAGAAGTTCAACGCGTGTGCGGACTCTTCGTACATCCGATCACGGCTGCGGTGGTCCTGGAGGGTCAGATCCGAGTGCGGATTCTTGTAGCCGTAGTACCACTCAACGCCCCAGCCGCCGGCGAGGAAGTTGCCCCAGAGGGCGTTGGTTCGCGCGTCGTAGTGGTCCTCGACCAGGTTGTCGGGCTTGACGGCATGACTGGCGTCGCCCGGTTCGTCGCACGCGACGATCCAGACCTTCCCACTCTTCTCAGCCGCATCGAGAATGCCGAGTGTGCTCCGGTGCACATTGCGGAAGTCGGTCGTCGAGGTCTGAAGTGACCAGCCATCGAAGGCATTGTCTGGCCCGTAGACATCAGTGGGCCACTGACCGTTGTGGGCAACAACCGGATGGCCGTACGGGTCGTTGTCCTCGAACCACTGTGCCATGGCGACACGCTGTGCGGTGGTCTGGAACTTCGTCTTGTTGTGATTCCCGCCGAACTTCCACTCGCCGTTTTCTTCGCCGAGGTTCCAGTTCATCGCCAGGAGGTAACCAAAGCGTGCGACGAGTTCGCGGTAGTAGAGCTTGCGATCAGGTCCGACTTCGCCGTTGTCGAGCAGCGTCTCGTTCTCGCTTTCCTGCGTCTTGATGTGGACGAACAGGCCCTTGTGATTGGCGTGTTCGACCACGATCTGCCACTGCTCGAGGCGGGACACGTCCATCCGACGAGGCTGGCGATTGCTGATGTACGGGAAGACGTTGCGGTCATCGCCGCCGATGTTCATCGTCAGCATCGAAACCGCGTTCAGCCCTTTCGAGCTGAGGTAGTTGAGGGCACCGATGATGCCTTTGCCCTTGCCATCCTGCCAGGTCGGGTCACCTTCGTTCCAGTCGCGGATGTGGGGCTCCCACGTCTTGATGTGATGGTCACGCTCGCCGTCGCTCTTGAAGTCGCCGTCAAAGTCGGCGTAGGCGAGGAAGTTTTCGGGCGAGTCAGCGCCAGCTTTCAGGAAGACCTCGCCATTGCCGAGCGTCTTGGGGTAGCGGGTTCCGTCAATAGCGAGCCGGCCCATCGATCGAAGGTCTGGGAAGGCCTTGTCGCTGGCAACGACGTCGAACGCGCCTTCTTCACCGTCGAAGAAGCCGGCCGATTCGCCGGCGCTGGCATCGTCCGCCATCGCAACCGCGGGGCCCTTGCGGAACGAGGCTTTCCAGGTCCAGGCACCCTCGGCGTCAGGGGAAAAGTGCACGCGCCAGATGTTGCCCGAGTCGGCCGAGGTGTTAGCCGCATCGCCATCGGCGGCGAAGTAGCCGGGCACGACGTAGGTCTTCTCACCGTTCTCAAACGTCACGTCGAGCCGGTAGTCCGTGAACGGATTCGGCGTCGCCGTCTCAGCCGTCTGAGGGCCTTCGAAGTCGAGCGTGTACCGGTGCCAGATCTGCACCGTGTCCGCTGCGGACGAGCTCGCAACAGCGACGAACGCCATGAGCAGGGCGGCAAAAAGGGCAACTCCCCTTCGAGCAGTCGTCGCGGGGTGCATGGGGCGTGAGCAGTGATGGGTCGTCTGGTTGGGTGGCATCGCGGAAGGGGGTTGGTTTCGGTTGAAAGCAACTACTTTACAAAAAAAGGCGAGGGAGAAAACCCCTGCGGACACGCACAGTCCGACGACACTGCCGCAAGATCAGGCAACCTCGACCGGCCGACCGCCGGCCGCAGCACTTTCGTAAATCGCCTCGATCAGCCGCACCGATCGTTTCGCCTCCATCGGCCCGACCGTCAGTGCTTCTCGACCGGCGACCGCATCAACGAAGTGCTCGAAGTTGCGTCGGTGCATCTCGGGATCAATCGCGCCCGGGTCCGCTGCGCCGATTCCAGGGCCGCCGGTGCTCATAAGCGTTTGGCGAACCTCGTCATCGGTCGGCTCGGGCTCGTCGAACTCCCAGTGCCGAAGTTCGTGGTCAGCTAGGAAGATCGTGCCCTCCGTGCCGCACAGGTGAACCTCACACGGATGCCCGACCGCACTCCACGCTGCCGTCGTCGCCTCTATGGTCCCCTTTGCGCCACTGACGAATTCGAGGCAGGCCACCGCAACGTCTTCGACTTCGAGCCCTTCGTGGCCGACCCGACCCGTGAACGCCGAGACCCGTCGGACGTCTCCGGCGAAATGCAGCAGCTGATCGATGGTGTGGATCGCCTGGTTCATCATCGCACCGCCACCATCGAGATCGCGCGTGCCACGCCAGCTTGCACCGTCGTAGTACGCCTGGGTCCGCCACCACTTGACGTAAGCACTGCAGAGCGTGAGTCGCCCGAGACGACCGTTTGCGACGGCTCGCTCGACCGCCTCGACCGCGGGGTTGAAACGACGGTTCAGGATGGCACCAAGGACAACGCCCGCCTTGTCGCAAGCGGCTGCCATCTCATCGATGCGTGCCGAGCTAACTTCGAGCGGTTTCTCGCAGAGGACGTGCTTTCCTGCCGCGGCCGCCTCAATCACGAGCTGTCCGTGCGTTCCGCTGGGCGTGCCGATGATGACGGCATCGATCTCGTCGCTCGCGAGAAGATCGGGGACCGACAGCACGCTGACGCCGAAGTCCTTTGCCAGTTGATCGGCCTTCTCGATCGATCGAGACGCGATCGCGACGAGGTCTCCGTCACGCATCGACGCGATCGCCCGGGCGTGAAACTTGGCGATGCTGCCCGCGCCGATGATGCCAAACTTCACGCCGCCTCCAAAGCAGCAGGCCGATTCTCGCGTCGGAGGAACTCAACGATCCCCCAAACGGACAGGACGACCAGCAGGGCGATTCCGGCTTGCCCCCAGACGCCGCGTCCGGACAAGCCCCACACGCAGCCGATCGTCGCGACCGTGATCGAAACGAGCATGGCCGCGTTGACCAGCACGCGCTTCGCGCCAGTCGGCCGCGCTTCGCCGAGGAGCTTGCGACTGTTCATCATCAAGAAGAACGTGAGATACGCGATCGGAATGAGCGACGCGCCCGTCACATTGGCGGGAATGAACAGGGCGGTTCGGGTTTCGCCGGTCCAGAGGACAGGTGCAAACAGGGACAGAACCCCCGGCATCATGGCGCCGGCGATCCGTGCCTTCCGGCTTTCGGGCATGCCCAGCGCTTCGCTCACAGCAAAGCTGTTCATCAGCATCAGGACGATGATCGTGGTCAGCGCCATCATCAGCACACCGACGCCGAAGACATAGCGGGCCACGGTTTCGCCCAGAAGTGGCGAGAGTGTCGTGGCCAATCGATCCGCGTCCCGGCTGACCAACGCAGCTGCGACTTTGTGATCGGCTTGAGGAAGGCCGTCGAGCACTCGCCGCTTTTCCGTCTCGTCGTCTGGCAGGGCGACATCGGTTGCGTTGGCCCGTGCCTCCAGGGCCTGGTAGTACGCCGATTCGCCAGCAAGCGGACGCCCCGCCTCGTCGAGGACGTCTTGCGTTTGTCCGTGGAACTGACTGGCAGACGCGAGGACCAGGCACGACGTCGCCAGGACGAATGGAACGACCAGCCCGACGCCGAGGTCGAAGATCGCAAGCCCACGATGGCGTTTTCCCCAACCTTTCTTTAGCAAGCTGTAGGGCAAAAGAAAGGTCATGTTGATTCCGACGGCCACGCCGAAAGCACCGATGACGCGGTCACGCTGCATCGCCGCGACCCGGTCCTGCCAGAAGCCGCCCGCGTCGCCGGTTGCATCGATCAACGCCTGCAGCTCCGGCGTCGCCTGCGTGGCAGACGAAACTGAAGGCACGAAGCCGGCGAGAATCCGCCCGACCGGAAGCGCTCCCTTGGCAAACAGAAGCGCGACGACCAGGACGAACGCGAGGACGATCAGGCCCACCAAAGCCTTCATGACACCCTCAACAAGCCGAATGCCACGGTGTCCCGTGTCGTAGAAGACGATGATCGTCGCCGTGAACGCGAAGATGATGACGCCGATTACCCACGGGGCGACGCTGCTGTCGCGAAGCTCTGGCAACAGGTTCTGCTGAACGGCCGCCTGGGCGAGCGTGTACTGCGGCAGACACCAGACGTGGTTCGCGATCAGCACCGCGAGCAGCCAGCTCACGCCGAGCACCGGCGAGATGTGCCGATTCACGCTGGCCAGTGGTCGCTGACCGGTCGAAAGCGCGACATAGCCGACGGCCGCGAGCATCACGACGCCGAGGATCATCGCAAGGGGCTGGACCCAGAGCGTATCGAAGCCACCGATCACGCCGAGGTACAAGGCGCCTGCCAAGCTTCCGCCGCCGAGTGTGATGGCACCTTGCAACCAGCCCGGCCCACTCAGCCGGGTCCAGATCAAGAGCTTGCGTGGCCAAAGCGCAAGCTCCGCCTCATCAATGGCTTCAGATCGGCGAGCGTCGACGTCGGAATCAGTCACCGGCCGGAGCGTACCACTTAAGAAGGGCCGGCACACACCCCGGCCGCCGCAACGGTGATCCCGACCGCTTTCTGCCCGATAACACTGATTATGTGAAGTACATCATGACAGCAATCAGCATCGATGCGTCAATCGGCTCGCGACCCAAGCCAGCGGCCCTAGGAAGACGTGTGCCGCCTCGGCGTGACCACGCTTCGAGACGACTTCGGCAAGCCGAGGGCCGACCACGTCGTACCGCCTGCGTAGCCATGCGTGGAGCTTCGGATGCTGCTCCATCAGCGTCGCTTCGAACGCACGCAACATGTGGAGCTGTCGGTGTCCCGTTCGCTCCGAGCGTCGCGATGCCGCGGCGGCGGTTGCGACGAAGCAGGAACCAGGCGGCTGAGTCGGAAGCTCCCGGTAGAGCTTCAGGGCGCTCAGGCGCGCCATCGTCAACGCGATCGCTTCCAAACCCACGATCAAGATCAGAGTGAAAAGCACCAGCTGCCAATGCGTCGGATTCAGCGGCTTGTCATTCGGTATCCAGCGGTAAAGCAGCAAGCCGACACCAGCGAACGCGGCTGCCGAAGCCGGTGCCGCGACGAAAACAGCCATCACCACGGGGAAGATCGGGAACAGGAGCACGTGCGGTCCAAAGACCATCGCAACCGCGAAGAGGAGCACGCACAACAGGAACAGTCCGCCCGCCCAGATCGGCGGCGTGATCGCGCGGCGGATCCGGATCAGGCCGACCGCCCAGACGATGACCAGCACCACGCTCGTCGCGACTCCGCCAGTCAGTTGCACGGCGAGCGAGCGCGGGAGCCGCTGCGGATCACCCTCTGCAACGCCAGTCGCGACAATCACGCTGAACGTCAGTCCCATCAACAACCCAGTCCCCAGGCCCACCCAGACGAATCGACTTTCGCGCGCACGGTCCGGGTAAAACACGGCCACGGTCATGGCGATCCACCCGGCCAGCAGGAATGGCACCAACGGCCAGAGCGCACCGAGCATCGGGAGCATCGTGACCCACGCGAGTGGCTTTCCATTCTGCCACCCGACCATGATCGTGCCGTACGCAGGTTTCTGATTGAGCACCAGTCCGAAGATCGGGTAGCCGATGCCAAACGCGGTCAGCACGACACGAAGGAACACGTGCCGTGGTGGGCGGACCAACTCCGATCGCGCAGACGCGTAACCGAGCGGCGTTGAAGCAGTCGGCTCAACGACCTCGGCTTCGAGGATGGGGTCGGTATCGGGCAAGGAAGTACGTTAACGCGGACGTGCTACGACTTTTGTCACACAAGAGTGCACGTAGCGGCAGGTGCAGGTGCCGGCTATCGTCGCTAGGCTCATGGCCGGTGTCGACGGCGCATCCATTATCAACGCGACGCCAAGCACCTCGGCCGACGCCACCGCGTGGTTGCTGCTCTTCGCCGTCTTTGCCCCGGCAGCCGCTGGAGTTCTGACGCTGCTGGTCCCACGGACGCTGACCGGTACCAAGGCCTTCGTCGCGCTGGCCGGACCTTTCGCGGCGCTCGTGCTGATCGGCACGCATCTGTCGCGTCATGGGACACACGCGGGACGGGTCGTGCTTGAGTGGATGCCGGCGCTTAACTTGGACTTCGCCTTCAACGCGGACCCGCTTGGGGCATTTTTCGCCCTGCTGGTCGCGGGCATTGGCTGCCTGATCTGTCTTTACGGCCGGGCGTACCTGGGCAACGAGCCGGCAGACGTCGGCAAGTTCTTTCCGCTGATCACGTCGTTCATGAC
This sequence comes from Planctomycetota bacterium, assembly GCA_038746835.1. Taxonomy (NCBI): domain Bacteria; kingdom Pseudomonadati; phylum Planctomycetota; species Planctomycetota bacterium. The sequence continues at coordinate 6,539 of JBCDKH010000130.1, forward strand.
GGCGATGCTCGGGTTGGTTCTGGCGGACGACCTGATCCTGATGCTGCTTTTCTGGGAGATGACCAGCATCACCAGCTTTCTGCTGATCGGCTGGAACTTCAAGGACCCGAAGGGCGTCAAGAACGCACTTCAGGCCTTCGCCACGACAGGCTTTGGCGGGCTTTCGCTGCTGGGCGGGCTCGTCTGGATGGGTGCGGCGACCGGTCAGTGGAGCTTTACCGAACTCAGCGACGTCGTCGCCTCTCCCGGGACGGTCGCTGCGTTCCTCCTGATCTTCGGCGGCATCGCAGCCAAGAGCGCGCAGTGGCCGCTGCATTTCTGGTTGCCCGGTGCGATGGCCGCCCCGACGCCGATCTCGGCCTACCTGCACTCGGCGGCGATGGTCAAGGCCGGCATCTACCTGCTGGCCCGCCTTTGGCCCGACCTCGCCGCGTTCGACGTCTGGCCTTGGATTGTCGTGGGCTTCGGCAGCGTGACAATGCTTCTCGGTGCGTGGATCGCCCTGCAGCGCGACATTCTCAAACAGATTCTCGCGTACACGACCGTCAGTCAGCTCGGCCTACTGGCGTGCGCTTTTGGCCTCAGCCACTTCATCTACAAGGGCGAGCACAACGTCGTCTGGGGCAACGCCCAAATCCTAAATCACGCCCTTTACAAGGCGAGCCTCTTCATCCTGGCCGGTGGCGTGACGCATTCGCTGGGCATCAAAGCTCTCAGCGGCCTTCGCGGCGCGTGGCATGCAGGCGGTGAGCGGAAGCTCTTCGCGGTGCTGTTCCTGCTGGCGATGATCGCCCTGGCCGCCCTGCCAGGGACGTTCAGCTTCTTCGCGAAAGAGGCATTTCTTTACCAAATCTGGCACGGCTTCAAGGAAACGAAGTCGCCGCTAATGGTCGCGCTGCTCGTCGGCACGGTCTTCGTCAGCGTCTGCAACGTTGCGATCCTCGTTCGATTCGCCCAGACGTTCTTCGATCGTGAGCCGGCCGAGGCGTCGCACGACGACCACCATGGCCACGACACCTTGTTCTGGCACGCCCTGCTCTGGCTGCCCGCGGCGCTGCTTATCTCGCTGCAGTACATCGGCGGAATCGTCGGGTCGCCGATGGCCAAGCTGTTCCTGCCGATCGAGGCGACCCCGTTCTACCTCGAGGCGAAAGGGTTTTCGCTCTGGTACGTCGTGACGCACCCAGGGGTGCCGCTGCTCGCGAGCGTCATCGGCATTGTCGGGGGCGTGCTGCTCGGCTGGTCGGGACTCTGGCGCGGCATCCGCGGCGACGTTCACGACCGCATCTTCCCGCTCGCGTACGCCGGGATTGTCAACGGTGGCGACCGCGCGTTTCGCCTGCTGCAGACCGGGCATGCCCGCTGGTACCTGCTCGCGACGCTGATGGTCTTTGTCGTGGTGCTGATTGTCGTCCCGGGCGGCTTTGCCGGGATCGCGAATGACCCACCTCGGTTGACGCTCGACGCCTTGAAGACAGCGGCGGCAGACGTGCCGTCGTTTGTCGAGCAACCGACGACCTGGCTCATTCCGTCGGCCGTCTGTATCGCGGCGCTGCTTCTCGTCTTCGTTCGCGACCGGATCAGCCGAGTGCTCATCCTGGGCGGCGTCGGCTTCTCGGTGACTGCACTCTTTTACACGTTCAAGGCACCGGATCTGGCGTTGACGCAGCTGAGCGTCGAGATCGTGTCGCTGGTGCTGTTCCTGTTGGTGCTCAACCTGCTTCCCGACGAGAAGCCCAAAGCGCGAGCATTGGTTGCCCCACGATTGGCAATCGCCCTCCTAGTCGGCACCGGTGCAATGACGCTGACGCTGCTCGCCTCGACAGCAACGCGACCGCCTGCTCCGGCACCGCTGGCCGAGGGCGAGCGTGGCCTCACGCCTGGCGAGTTTTTCCTCCGCAACAGCTACAAAGCAGTCGATGTCGCCGCACTCGACGAAGACCGTGCCGGTGACGGCGTCGTCGCACGTGGCCTCGATCACCTGGAGAGCTTCGGCTCCAAACCCGCCGTCAAAAAGCTCGACGAGGATCAGGTGTCCGTCCACAAGGGCGGCGGCGGCAACAACGTGGTCAACGTCACGCTGGTCGACTTCCGCGGCTTCGACACGTTTGGTGAGGTGGCCGTGCTGGTCATCGCCGCAGCAGGTGTCTGGACCCTCCTCCGCAAGCCGCCGCACCGGGGAGAACAAGACGCATCAGACAATCGCTCATCGACGGCCGACGCGACCTTTGCGATCGGCAACGCCTTTGAGCCCCGTCACGCCTTCAGTCCGCCGCCCAGGGACGATGGCGAGCCGCGAGGCAAGCGAGCCATCGGGTCAGAAATGATCGCCAGCCCGATCCTGCGGACGGCGTCGCGTCTGCTCCTTCCGATCGCCCTGCTCTTTGCCGCCTACCTCTTTTTCAAGGGGCACCAAACCCCCGGCGGCGGCTTTGTCGGTGGACTGACGGCGGCTGTCGCGCTGGTCGTCTACCGCATGACCTTCGGGGCCGAGGCGCTCTACCAACTGCTTCCGGTCCGCGAGCGGACCATGATGGGCGCGGGCCTCCTGATCGCGGCAGTGACAGGCCTCGTTCCGCTGCTGCTTGGTCTTCCCTTCCTGACAAGCAACAACGGCTACTTGCCGCTGCCAGGCGGTGACGGCACGTACCACTGGGCGACCGTCCTCTTCTTCGATCTTGGCGTCTTCCTGATCGTCGTCGGCAGCGTTGTCGGCATGATCGATGCGCTCGCAAAGGAGCTCGAGTAACCGATGACGCTGCTCGTTGCCATCACCGTCGGCGTGCTCTTCGCTTGCAGCGTCTACCTGCTCCTGAGCCGCGAGCTCAAGGCCGTGGCGATGGGTGTGTTTCTGCTGAGCCACGGGGCAAACATTGCAATCCTTGCTGTCAGCCGCGATCCGTTCTCGAATCGCCCGCCAGTCCTCGGTGAGGCTGGACACCTTTTCGGCAACGAGGCTGACCCGTTGCCGCAGGCGCTCGTGCTCACCGCAATCGTCATCGGCCTTGCCGTGCAGGCGTTCCTGCTCACGCTGCTCGTCCTCACGTGGCGACGTGCCAAGACGTTGGAGACCGCCGACCTCACCTGACCCTTCACGTTGCCCAACACGCTGGTCATCCTCCCGATTCTCTTGCCGCTGATGGCAGCGGTGGTGAATCTGCTCATCCACCATCGCCGCTGGGTGCAGGCTGGCGTTGGTCTTGCGGGGCTCACACTGACCCTGCTGTCATCGATCTGGCTGCTCGCGACCGCACTCGACGGGACCGGCGTCGTGGTGAGCCAGATGGGCAACTGGCCGGCACCGTTTGGCATCTCGGTCGTTGCGGACCTTTTCGGCGGAACGCTCGTCTGCGTCGCCTCTGCGGTGTCGCTTGCGGTCTACGGCTACGCCCTTTCACAGACGCCGACTCGCTTCACGGGCGGCTACTTCAACGTTCTGTTTCCGCTGCTGGTGTGCGGCGTGAACTGGGCGTTCCTCACCGGCGACTTGTTCAACCTGTTCGTCAGCTTCGAGGTCATGCTGCTGGCAAGCTACTGCCTTTTGACGATCGGCACGACGCCGCGGCAGATGCGTCAGGCGTTCAAATACGTCCTCTTGAATCTCGTCGTCAGCGCCGTCTTCGTCGCAGGGTGTGGCTGGGTCTACGGCACCCTCGGCACGCTCAACTTCGCCGAGATGGCAGTGCTTGCTCGCCAGGGACACGTCAGCGAATCGGCCGCGATGGCGGTGGCTGCGCTGGCGTTTGTCTTTGCCGCCAAAGCGGCTGCGTTTCCGCTCTGGTTCTGGTTGCCCGACACCTACCCGACACTTCCGCCTGCAATTGGAGGTTTCTACGCAGGATTGCTGACCAAAGTCGGTGTCTACGCACTGGTACGCGTCGTCGTCATGTGCTTCGGACCGGCCGCGGAAGTTCAGGCCACGCTCACACCGCTAATCATGATCTCCGCGGCCGGGACCATGTTCCTCGGCGTGCTCGGCGCTGTGGGTTCATCGAGCGTTCGGCGCATCTTGAGCATCCACGTCATCAGCCAGGTCGGCTACATGATCCTCGGCATCGCACTCGCACTCGCGGCTGGTGTAACCGAAGCCGGCGAGCTCGCGATGGCGGCGACGCTGCTCTACATGGTCCAGCACATGATCGTCAAATGCAGCCTTTTCCTCTGCAGCGGGCTCATCGAGAAGTATGGCGGGACCGACGAGCTGTCGGGCGTTGGTTCGTTGCTCACGCGGGATCGCTGGCTCGCGACGGTCTTCCTCATCGCCGCGCTATCGCTCGTCGGCCTGCCGCCGTTGTCTGGCTTCTTCGGAAAATACCTGCTGATTCTCGCCAGTTTCCAGCGGTTTGACGGCTGGGGCGTCTTTCTTGGCATCGTGGCGGTGGCGACGGGCGCGTTAACGCTGCTGAGCATGGCGAAGATCTGGAGCTACGCGTTCTGGTCGCCGGCGCCGGAG
>JBCDKH010000131.1 GCA_038746835.1 Planctomycetota bacterium
CGTCGACGACACTGCGTCGCGACGGGCCGCCGCTTGTGATCGGACGGGGCGACGAGCCCCATGCCCGCACGCGGGACGTGCTCCGTCAGACAGCGACACGGGCCGTTGATGGTTCGATGACGATTTCGGACGAGCACGACGATGTGCTCGCCGCGACGAGGCTCGGCAGCGTGGTCGCCGTCGTTGCGGTTTCGAGAGACATCGCTCATGCACCGCTGCTCGCAGCCGGCATCTGTTCGCTCGCGTCGCTGGTCCCTCGAACGAAAGCAACGCGGGATGCTTCGTCAGACCTGCCCGCGTCGTATCGCAAGGTGCTGGACCTCCTGCTGGAGGGCCATCGCGAGCGCGACGTCGCCGAGCGGCTGGGCATGTCCGTCCACGCCGTCCACGGCCGGGTCCGCCGCATCTACAGGCGATTCGATGTGACGAGTCGGCCGAAGCTGATCGCCAAGATTCGCCGGTCCGAGTGACTCGCGACGGCCGCGTCCGATCGGTAGGCTGCGGATGATGCTCCGCCTGCTCCTGGCTGTCGTTCTGGCTTCGACCGCTGCCGTCCTCGCACAGCCGACAAGCCTGGCCCCGCCCGGCGGCCTGCGCGAGAATCAGCCAGACACCTTCGCCCTGACCAATGCCAAGGTCGTCGTGCGTCCGGGCGAGACGCTCGACGGTGCGACGATCGTCATTCGGGATGGCCGAATCGTGTCCGTCGGCGAAGATGCTCCTCCCGATGCCACGACCATCGACCTTGCCGGCCACACGATTTACGCCGGCTTCATCAACGCCTATTCCGAGGCGGACGCCTCGGGTTTTGACGAAGACAGCTACACCGGCCACTGGAACGACCGCGTCCATCCACACCTCGACGCGACCGACTTTGACGTCGACGCCGAACACGTCCGCACAGCCGGCTTCGTCGCCCAGGCCGTGTCGTCCAATCGCGGCATCTTCCGCGGCACCGTGGCCCTGCGTGCGACGAGCGACGAGGGCCGGGTCATCACGCACGACCTGGGCCGATCGCTCAAGCTGACGGTCGAGCGTCAGCCGTGGGGGCGAGCGGCGAAATACCCACGTTCGCCGATGGGCGCGGTCGCTTTGGCGCGTCAGACGATGTACGACGCCCAGTGGTATCGCGATGCCGGCCGGGCCATTGCCGACGATCCCACGCTCGGCCCGATCGATGCGCAGCCCGCGCTCGCCGCGTTGCAGCCCGTGATCGACGGCGAGCTGCCGCTGTGGGTCGTGTGCGACGACGAGCTGTTCGTCCTTCGGGCGGACCGATTCGCGGACGAGTTCGACGTCGACGCTGTCGTTATTGCCAGTGGCGATGAGTTTCGGCGGGCGGATCTCGTTTCTGAGAGCGGCCGGACGATGATCGTGCCGGTGAACTTTCCAAAGGCCCCGGACGTCACCAGCCCGGCCAAGGCGAACGCGGTCGATCTGCAGACGCTGATGACCTGGGACCTGTCGCCCAGCAACCCGAAGTACCTCCACGATCGCGGCCTCGATCTCGCCTTCACGACACACGGCCTCGACGACCATGGCGACTTCCTGCCCAACGTCCGCCGCGCCATCGTCCGCGGCCTGCCCGAAGACGCAGCCGTCGCGATGCTCACCACCAACGCCGCGACGCTCGCCGGTGCGGCTGACCAACTCGGCACGATCGAGCCCGGCAAGCTCGCGAGCCTGACGATCCTCAGCAGCAACCTCGCCGCCGACGAGGCCGAGGTCGTTGAGGTCTGGATCGAGGGTCATCGTCACGAGTTTGACCCGGCCCCGACTGGCGACCTCGTCGGCACGTGGGACATGGGTGGCCAGTCGCTGACCCTCACCGACACCGGCGGCCAGCTCGGCGACGTCGACCTGAAGAACGTCACCCGCTCACCCGACGGCGTCACCTTCACGCTCGACGCCACAACCTTCGACCAAACCGGCGTCGCGTCCGTCTCGCTCACACTCGTCGACGACCAACTCCGCGGCACCGTCGCCCTCCCCGACGGCATGCGTCAGCCGCTCACCGCAACCAAAACCACCGACGCCGAGGCGGAAGCCTCGGGTTCCGACACACCCGAAGTCGACACGCTCCCCGTCCTCACCGACGCCCCTCGGAAGGAAGCCACCGACGGCGTCCCGACCGAACTCCAGACGACCGACGACCAAACTGGCACCGCAAGCACCCCCGAAGCGAGCCCCGAGCGTGAGCGAGGGGTTCTGGAGGTGACCCCGACGACGCGACCCACCACCAACCCCTCACTCACGGTCGGGGCTCGCGTTGATGACCGACCGCTGTTCGAGCCCAACTTCCCGCTTGGGGCTTACGGGACCGAATCGTCCGTTCCAGAGACAGCCCGATCCCGGATCTTCGCACACAACTGCACTGTCTGGTCTCTCGTCGAAGAGCGACCCATAGAAGGCTCGATTCGCTTTGAAAACGGCAAAGTCGAAGGCGTCTACAAGGGCTTAACGCAATCAATCGGCGGCGTCACTGCCGACGAGAAGGCCGTCGTGATCTCCGGCAAAGACGGCGGCAAGCACATCACCCCTGGCCTGATTGATGCCCACTCCCACATCGCCACCGACGGCGGCATCAACGAAGGAACCCAAGCCGTCACGTGCGAAGTCCGCATCGGCGACTTCATCGATCCCGACGACATCTCCATCTACCGCCAACTCGCCGGCGGCGTGACGTCGGCCCTCGTGCTCCACGGCAGTGCCAACCCGATCGGCGGTCAGGCACAGACCATCAAGTTCCGCTGGGGCCAGGGCCCCGAAGCGCTCAAGTTCGACGGGGCCAAGCCGGCCGTGAAGTGGGCACTCGGTGAGAACGTCAAACAGGCCAACTGGGGCGATCGCTTCACGACGCGCTACCCGCAGACGCGCATGGGTGTGCAGGAAATCTTCGCCGACTCGCTCCGCGCCGGCCTCGCGTACAAGCAGGCCCGGGCCGACTTCGAGGAGAACGGCGGCCTTCCTGTTCGACGCGACCTCGAACTCGACGCCGTCGTCGAGATGCTCGACGGCGACCGCATCATCCACTGCCACAGCTACCGCAGCGACGAGATCCTCGCGACGATGCGGACGCTGGAGCAGTTCGGCGTCCGCATGAACACTTTTCAGCACATCCTTGAAGGCTACAAGGTGGCCCCCGAAATGGCCGAGCACGGCGCGATGGCCAGTGCGTTCAGCGACTGGTGGGCGTACAAGTTCGAGGTCTACGACGCGATCCCTTACGCCGGCAGCATCATGCACGACGCGGGCATCGTCGTGACGTTCAACAGCGACGACGCCGAGCTGGCTACGCGGCTCAACACCGAGGCCGCCAAGGCCGTCAAGTACGGCGGCGTGAGCGAGGTCGAGGCGCTCAAGTTCGTCACACTCAACGCCGCCATCCAGCTCGGCATCGACGATCGCGTCGGCTCACTCGAGCCCGGCAAAGACGCAGACTTCGTCGTCTGGTCCGGCCACCCGCTCGACAGCACGAGCGTCGTCGAGCAGACGTGGATCGACGGCGTCAAAGTCTTCGATCGCGAAGAGCACAACGCGGCCATGCAACGCAACGCCGAGATGAAGGCCGCTCTCATCCAGAAGGTCCTCGCCAGCGGCAAGCCCGTCGCCGAGCCGGGCGAGAACGAGCCACGCCCCGGAGCCCTCTGGCCACGCCACGACGAGTTCTGCCACGGCCATGGTCACGACCACGGGCATGGCGACTCGGGTCACGACCACGGACACGATCACTAGCTTCGCGGGTCGTGGTTCAGCACGACATCCGTTCCTTTGCGACAACACTCGATGATCAAGCCTTTTTCCATCATCCTTGCGCTCCTGCTCGTCACGTCGTGCCTTCATGCGAACGACCAGGTCCCGGGCGAACTTGAAGACTTCATCATCGGTGGCGCGACCATCCACCTCGCTGATGGAGAGACCATTGAGCGTGGGTCCATAGAGGTTCGCGGTGGTGTCATCGTCGCGATCCACGAGGGCCGCTTCGAAGTCGCTGTGGGCGACGGCATTTCAATCATCACGTTGAAGGACGGTCATCACGTCTACCCCGGCATGATCGACAGCGCTACGACGATCGGCATGGTCGAGATCGGTGCCGTCCGCGCAACACGCGACGTCGCCGAAGCCGGTGGCGGCGACGCGCTGAACCCCAACGCCCAGGCACGCCTGACATACAACGTCGACTCCGAACTCATCCCGACGATCCGAGCCAACGGCGTCCTCCTGACGCACATCCATCCCACCGGCGGACTCGTTTCAGGGCAGTCGGCGGTCATGCAGCTCGACGGCTGGACCTACGAGGACGCAACCGTCCGTCCGGCGGTCGGCATGCTCGTCAACTGGCCGTCGATGCTCCCGCAGACCGCATGGTGGGTCGAGGAGTCCGCCGAGGAGCAGATGGAAGAACGTGATGAGCGGATCGGCAAGCTCGAAGACTTTTTCGATCGGGCCGCGTCGTACAAGAAAGCACTCGACGCCGCGACGCCAGTCGCGGATGCGGGCGAAGAGTCGGATCCAGAGTCCGCGACTGGCGTCGCGGCGTCCGACTTCGACATTCGCTACGACGCACTCGTTCCCGTCCTCGACGGGACGCTGCCGGTGCTGATCACCGCTCAAGAAGCCAGCCAGATCGAGGCGGCAGTCGCGTTTGCCAAGCGTCGCGGCCTTCGCATGATCCTCGTCGGTGGCGCTGAGGCGGACGTCGTCGCCGAACTTCTGGCGGAGAACGACATCCCAGTCATCATCACCGGCGTGCACCGACTTCCGCGCGGGCGCGATGCGGACGTCGACCAGCCCGGCAAGCTCGCGTCGCGGCTTCGCGATGCCGGGGTGACGTTCGCGATCTCCTCCTCCGGCGGACGCGGTTCGAGCTGGCCGATGCTCAGCCGCAACCTGCCCTACCACGCCGCCGAAGCCGTCGCCCATGGGCTGACGCGTGCCGAGGCCGTCGCTGCCATCACGTCGTCTCCGGCTGAGATTCTCGGCATCGCCGACACGCACGGCACTCTCGAAGTCGGCAAGTCGGCCACGCTCTTCGTCAGCACCGGCGACATCCTCGACGTCCGAAGCAACGTCACACACGCCTGGATCGACGGGCGACGCGTCGACCTGTCGAGCAAGCACACGGAGCTCCGCGACAAGTACCGCAAACGGCTCGGCGACGCGGAATGAGCTACGCGTCGTCGCTGATGAACCTTGCCAGCAGCTCGCCGCGACTGGCGACGTCGAAGGTCTTGTAGAGCAGCTTCACGTGGTCGTGGACCGTGTGCGGGCTGATGCCGAGATGCCTCGCGACTTCCTTCTCGGAGTCGCCGGCGAGCAGGCGGTCGAGCACCTCGCGTGGCCTGGGCGTGAGGGTTGCCTTGAGTTGTCGCACTTCATTGGCCGACGGCGAGAGGATCGATCGGCCCGTCTTGAGTTCAACGGGCTGGACGACGGGATCGCGCGACAGGGCATTCAGGTACTGGCCGACCCGTCGGTAGAAATCGGCGACGAGCTGTCGACGCTCCTTTCGCCGCGAAGGCGACGTGGCCGCTGGTTCAGTGTCGCCAAGCCGGTCCGCAAACTCTGCCTCGGCAGCGGCGATGGCTGCGGGAACGAGCTTGTGCTTGCGGGCGACGTCCACGACGTCGGCATCGTAACGACTTGTCGACCGACGTTGACACACGCGGGTTCGTCCCGATGATCCGGCTATGAAATTCTGGCTGTTGACGCTCGGATGCGTCGTCGTACTCGCCGATGGAGTGTCGGCCCAACTCCCCACCCCTGCCACCCCTGCCACCCCCGCCGCCCCCTCAGACGAGCTCGTCATCGAGCTCGACAGCGGCACACGCCTTCGCGGCGTCGTCGTGAACGAGACCGAAGAGCGACTGGTCTTCGATGCCGACGGCCTCGGCGAGGTGACGATCGATCCCGCAACAGTCGCCAAGCGACTGCCCGACAGTGCTCCGATCCGCCCGAAGCCCAGCAAAGCCGACTTCGGCCCGGCACCGGGGTTGTTCGGGACAGGCATTCTGCGTGGCTTCAATAAAAGCGTTTCGCTCGGCATCAGCGGTCGCGAGGCCGACACGAGCGACCTCAACGTCAACGCCTCTGCCGAGGCTGACTTCAACGGCGACGACCGACGCTGGGTCTTCCGCTCGGCCTACTTCTTCGGCACCAGCGACGGCGAGCGGTCGCAGGACGAGGCTTTTGCAAACCTGCGCCGCGACTGGAAGTTGCCCGGCCGGCCGCCGTTTCTGTTCGCCGAGGGTCGCGGGCAGTACGACGACTTCCAGGACTGGCAGGCACGCATCGGCGGGTTCGCGGGCGTCGGCTACGCGTTCGCCGGACCGGACAGCGCGCAGTCAGGCGGTTGGCCGACCATCGAGAACGACCAGCTCACTCTGCTCGGCCGCGTCGGTGCCGGCGGCAGCTACGAGTTCGGCACCATCAACGAGTTCGCCCCCGAAGCCCTCATCGCCGGTGAGGTCGAGTACAAGTTCGACGACGGCAAGTCCTTCCGCATTGTCAACACCATCTTCCCCGACCTTGACGACACCGGCGAGTTCCGCAACACGACCGAAGCCTCGCTCAAGGTCGTCATCGACCACGGCCTCGGCCTCAACCTGAAAGTCGGCGCGTTCAACGAATACCTCAGCGAGACCGAAGGCGACACGTCGCACAACTCGCTGTCGTACTTCCTGAACCTCGTCTACGACTTCTGATCGGCGCCATCGTCGCTGACAAGTCGCATCCAGGACTCGGGCTGGCCGGGGGGTGGCGGAGGTGCAGGCGTTTCGGGTGCGTCGTCGGGACGGTCCAGCTTGTCTCGGACGCTGCGGACTTTCGACTCGATGCCGCCGACGCGGCCGCGGCGGAAGTCGGTTTTGATGACGCACATGATCCGATCGCTGTCGGCCTCAAGCTCCTCGTGGCACTGGCGGATCAGCTCGAAGACCTCGTCGACCTCGCCCTCGATGACGGTGCCGAGCGGGCCGAGCTCGTGGTCGAGGCCGCTGGCTTCGATCAGGCGGACGACGCGAGCGACGTAGGGCGAGACGCTCTGGCCCTGGTCCATTGGCCAGATCGAGACTTCCGCGAGCAGCATGAGCCAACCTAGGCACGGCGGGCGGGATCGACCGAATCGGGATAGGCTCCCTGCGTGAATCGGGATCAGCTCATCGACGCGATCAAACGCACCAGCGTCCTGCACGGCAGCTTCACCCTGCGCAGCGGTCGGACCAGCAGCTACTACGTCGACAAGTACAAGTTTGCGACCAAGCCCGACATCCTGCGCGAGGTCGGCATCCTCATGGCGGCGCAGGCGATCGAGACGGAGGCCGACGTCATCGCCGGGGCGGAGTTGGGCGGCGTGCCGCTGGCGGCCAGTGCATCGCTCGCAGGCGACAAGCCGTACGTCCTCATCCGCAACAGCAAGAAGGACTACGGCACGAGCAAGCAGCTCGAAGGCGACCTCGAAGAAGGCAACCGCGTCCTGCTTGTCGAAGACGTTCTCACCACTGGCGGCCAAGTGCTTGAGGCGGCCAAGGTCCTCAAGGACGCCGGAGCGATTGTCACGCGGATCGTGGCCGTCATCGACCGGCTCGAGGGCGCTCGCGAGAACATCGAGGCGGCCGGGTTCGAGATGAAGAGCCTCGTCACGACCAAGGACCTCGGCGTCAGCGTCGACGCCTCGTCGTGATCAGCAGTGGTCCGGTGCCGGGACGAAGCGGCAAACGCAGTCGTACAACTCGCCGCCGATGGAGCGGGCGATCGATTCGTCCTTGAGCATTGCGAGATTAAGCCGATCGCACGTGAGGTCCGCGTCGAAGTTGCTCTCGACGCCGCGGCCCATGCCTTCGAGCACGACGAGGTCCGCACCGCTCGCCGCATCGTTGAGCTCTTGGCTGACGGCAGACAGGTCGATCAATGGGTCGCCCGTGCCTGTCGAGACGATCTCGACAGGCAAGTCGCGGACGACGCTCGGCAGGCGCGGCCAGAGCTCACGAATCTCCGCAGCTGTCATGTCGTTCAGGCTCGGCTCCTCGTTGGCGGCGAGGACGACGGTGCTGCCTGGCGTGCTGGCGAGCCAGACGAACGGCAGGACGCCCAGCACAAAGTCGCTGCCGGCGTTGTCCGCGAAGAAGACCGTCTTCTTCGGCGGCGTCGCGTTGACCTTGTTGGCGAAGGCGTCGAGGTCGTCGAAGAGCCACGGCCGCGGCTTGAGCTTGCCGCGGGTCTGCAGGAAGTCGGGCGAGCTGTCCTTGAACTGCCCCGCCGTTGCCTTGGCACCCATGTCGAAGATGTTGCCGGCAAAGACGCCCTCGATGGCGAGTCGGACCGGGTCGTCGCTGGCCTCGATCTCCGCAATGACCTGCTCCAAGAGCGGCAGCATCTTGTCGTTCTCGCGTCGCTTCTGGTCGACGAAGGCATCGTCGAAGCCGTGGCGTCGCAGCGCGTCGTCGCGCCAGCGGTCGAGCGTGAAGAGCGTGACGGGGCCGAAGTCGGTCGGCCTGTCGGAAAAGTCGCGCAGCTTTTGCCGAAGGTCACGTGCGACCAGTGATGCTCGGTGCTTCGCGTCGTCCGTGTCACCCTGGGCGGTCACGCCGATGCCGGTGATGGTGTCGATGTGGCTCGTGAAGAAGTCGACCCAGTACTTGCGAACGTCCGCATCGGCCACCAGATCCAACCGGCACGGCACGTACGTCGAGGGGTCGCGTAGCAGGACGAAGGGTTCGGACATCGGCGGCGAGCGTAGCGCGATGTCGCTGGTTCGTGCGCATCTGTAAACTACCGGCGTGCTGATTTGGCCGAAGCTTCGGGTGGTGGGGCCGATTGCGATCGTCACGGTCGCGGTGTCGGTGGGGTTGCCGCTGTGGATGTTCTGGCCGGGCTCGGGTCCATCGCTGGATGAGAGTGCGCAGCGCCTGCGCGACGCTGGGCTGTTCACGGATGCGGCCGAGCTTGCTGAGGCGATTCGACTGCCCGACGACGCCGACAACGCTGCGGCGCCGTTTGTCGCGGCGTTTGAGTTGCTTCCCGTTCGCGACGATCAGACTTTCGCCGGCCTCTTGAGCAGCCTTGAGGAAGCGCCCGCCTGGCGCTCCGGTGAACCGCTAGCGAAGTTGGACGCGGACGAGCTTGTCGCAGCAATCGAGCGAAGTCGTTTGGAGCAATCGGAAGTCGATGGGAACCGACGAGCCGCGCTAGCGGAGCTGGACATCAACGTCCCCAAGATGTTTGTCGAAGGGCCCGTCTCCGTCGACCCCGACGAGCTATCGCCTGCCGAGCAGTGGGCGCTGGTTCGCGTCGGGCTGGCGGAGGTGTCCGACGCGCTGGCGGTTGCTGGAACGGCCGCCGATCAACGATGGCCGGTGATGGCCAGTTTCGGTGTCGATCCGCTCGCAGCGGATTGTTTCGGTGAAGTCCCGACTCCACACCTCAACCACAGCCGTCTGCTCTCAACCTACCTCCAGCACTCCGCGCACTGTGCTGCGGTTGACGGTCGTCTTATCGAGGCCGCGCAAAGCCTGCAGGCTTTGCTGTCGCTGTATGATGCGTTGGCGGCTGCGAACATTTCACTCGTCGAGGGTCTCGTCCATGACCGAATCCGCGTCATGAGCATGAAGGCGCTGTACCGCGTGCTTCGTGACGCTCCGCCAGATGGTTGGGCTGATCCCAAAGCTACCGCTTCACTCAAGACGCTCGGAGACCGACTCGCTGACGAGCGGCCGCTGCTGGCATCGTCGTCAAACGCTTTGCGAGGGGAGCCGGTGATGCACTTCCAGCTATTCGCGAAGATGGCGACCGTTCGAGCACTCGATGGAAGCGCGTTGAATCCGAAACGCGAAGCCGAATTCGCAGCCCAAGTCCTCCTCGAAATGTTGTCCTGTGTCGAGTCGCGATCGTTACAGGCTGCAATTGGGGTCGTCGATCCGGATGATGCCTCTCGAAGCATCGAGCAAGAGAGCTTGCTCTTTGGCGGCATGATGTTTTCGTCCCTGGATCGCGTCCTGCAGAGTCGCGCTGCAGCGTTGAGCACGCATCGCATGGCACGTATCGCAATCGCATTGACGCTCTTCCACCAACAGCACGGCCACTATCCATCGGAGCTGGAAGCGCTCGTGCCAGAGTATCTCGACGCCGTCCCGCTGGATCCGCTGAACAACGCGGAGCCCTTCGGCTACGACGCCTCGGCCGGCAAGCTGACGTCGCCCGCGGGTGAACGGTGGGACGAGATCGTGTGGGACCTTCCGCAGTAGCCGTTGCTGCTCATCGCCGGCGCATGACATTCGAAGCGCGGCTCGCCTCCTGTGCTGCCGAGAGGTGGCCGGAGACGATGCGGACGACGGTGGTGCCGCGGTCGGCGTAGTCGGAGGGGAGCGAGGCGGCGACGATGTGGGCGGCGGCGAGGCCGAAGGGGCGCTCCTCGAAGTTGACGAACGGCGAGGCGGCACCGTCGGACTTGAGCGACTCCATGTCCTTGCGGTACGAGATCGCGTCGTATCCCGCGGCAGCTTGGGCGATCGGGGAGAGTCGCTCGGCGGTCGCTTTGTCGCGGATCAGCAAGACCGTCACGACGCCCGCCTCGTTCGCGAGGCCGGCCATCGTCATCAGTGCGTCGGTCGAGCCTCTGGTCGGGTTCGCATCGCCTTGGAGCAGGATGACGCGGGCTGCGTCGCGCCGGCTCATCCGCTGAAGGAGGTCGAAGGAGCCTTCGAATCCGGCGGCCAAGGCACTTCGGCCATTGTCGTGGCCGGTGTTGCTGCTTGGCAGACGATCCTCGTTCATGGACTGGAGCAGCTGGTTGAAGTTGCCGGTCAGCGGGACCATGTCGACCAGAAAGTGCAGCGGCTCGTTGCGACGCATCCGTTCCATCGCCTCACGGCAGCAGTCGACCTGCAGCTCCGGCCGGACCTCGTGCCGGTAGTAGCAGACGCCAACCCGCAC
>JBCDKH010000132.1 GCA_038746835.1 Planctomycetota bacterium
CAGCGGATCGAGAGACAGCGTGCTGCGGCGGAAGGCCGAGGCGTGGACGACGTCGAGCTGCGGATCGCCGGGCACGACCTCGACGATGTCCCGCACGTCCCCGCCGAGCCGGATCGTCGGCGGGTCGAGCTTGTGACCACTGCCACCGTCGTCCACTCGGGCGTGGAGGACATAGCTGACGGGTTGCATCGGATCGTCAGCGAACAACAAGATCCGTCCGCTGCTTGTCGGATCTGCGATTGCCCGGATGTTGAACGTGTCGCCGGCACTTTCAGGTCCGCCGTTGATGGCGGTGACCAGCTCGTTTCGGATGGCCGCCACGGGCCCGTTGGGCTCGGACAAGCCATACAGGCTGACGGAGATGTCGACTGGCGTGGTGGGTGCAATCGGGTCTTCAAAGCGGAGGTAGAAGGTGTCCAGCGTCGATGACGGATTGGGTTGTTGGTCGCGCTCGATCTGGCCGCTGATTTCGATCACGTTCAGGTTCCAGCGATCGACAAACGTCTGCGAGACGTCGGCCCGGTTGTCGGTCGACGTGAGGTCGTTGCCGTCGCTCGGAGCGTTGCGGAAGTAGAGCAGCAACGCGGTGTCGAAGGCACCGAAGGCCGCGTTTGGATCATGGAAGACGGGGTCGATGTGCCAGTCGGCCGGAGCATCGGGCAGGAGCGGACCGGTGGCGCGGACGCTGCCATCGAACCAGTAGACCGTGCCGGTCCGCAGGCCGTCGGCGTTGACCTGTTCGACGGTTCGGCCTCGGTCGTCGTAGACCGTCCGCGTGCTCGAGATCAGTGTGCCGAGAACGACGTTGCCGATGTCGGTCTTGAACAGATCGTCGACGGTCGGGTGATCGCGATCGGAGATCAGATCGATGCGGCTATCGGCGTACCGCTCGGTGCCGACGGATCGGCCAAGGTCGTCGTAGAGGGTCTTGGTGACGACATAGGTGGCTGTGTTGTCGGCCGCGATGGTGGTGAGCGTCGCGGGCGAGGTGAGCCCGAGATTGAAGCTGGTGTCGCTGTCGAACGGCTCGCTGCGGAAGGCGACGCGCCCGTCGGCGTCGAAAACGGTTCTCGTTTCCACGCCGCCCCCACCGCCCGGGCCGAAGGTGGCGACGGCTCGGCCTGCAGCGTCATGGACGGTGACGGTGGCCGGGCTGTCGGCGAGGTTGCCGTTGAATTCGTCGACGGTGGCGATGGCCAGACCCGAGGGTCCGAAGAAGGTGTGCGAGACATTGCCGTCGGCGTCGAAGGTCCTGATCGCGCGACCTGCCTCGTCGAACTCGGTCCGCGAGTCGGGATCGGCCTGCGTGGTCCCGCCACCGGTCCACGTGCGCCACGACCGTTCGACCTGCCCGTCGGCCGTGTATTCGTAGTGCGTCGTGACGCCGGCCGCGTCGGTGGAGGTCTTCAGCCGACCATGATTCGGATCGGGGTCATTATCAGTCGGATCCTGATCGAAGTAGTAGGTGTTCTGCGAAAGCGTTTGGAGCTCGTTTCCTTGCTCGTCGACAGTCCAGGTTCTGACAAGCAGGCCGACCGGAAGACCTTCGGGATTGCCTTCGGGCGTGTACTCATTCCAGGTGACGTTGCCGAGGTGGTCGCGTGTCCAGAGGAGGTTGCCGGCGTCGTCGTACTCGTTGACGGTGACACGGCCGAAGGCGTCGACCGAGCGACGGACGCCGCCCGTCTCGTGGTAGGCGGTGTTGATGGTGTCGCCGGGGGCGAAGTGCGTCGTCCGGAACGACATGCCGTCCGCGGCGAGGACGCGTTGCATCGACGGCCGCCAAAGGTCGGGGTCGAGGATGGCGGGCTTCTCGTCGGTGTAGTTGTACGAGTTTGTGATGCGCAGGACACGCTCCGGCAGCTTCGTGTAACGCCGGCCGAAGCGGTCTGGGCCCGAGACGGTGAAGGACTCGTATTCGACGATCTCGTGCGGCTTGCCGACGCCCGACGTGCCGTGACCCTCCTCCGGGAGGAAGTTGGCGTCGGTGGAGTACTCGAACTTGCGGACGGTGACGTGGTAGCGGAGGACGTCGTCGGTCGACGAATCGCGTTCGGAGCGGATTTCGCGAATCACGCCGCCGAAGTCGTCGTAGACGTATTCGGTCTCACTGCCGGAGGCGGAGGTACTTCCGGTGCTGCCGAGGCTTCCGCCGTAGCCAGATTCGGATTGGCGAGTGGTGTTGCTCCGAGCGTCGGTGACGGAATCGAGGCTGCCATCGTCTTTGTAGTTGGCGGTGATGACGGGGATGTCCCGGCCGTCGGAGATCGTTAGGAGTCGGCCGTTGCTGTCATAGGTGATCGTCGAGGGACCGGCGGGCGCGTCGACCTGCGCGAGTCGGCCATTCTGATCGCGCAGGTAGTCGACCTGTCGAACGGTGTTGCCGTCAGCGTCGCTCAGTCTCGCGCCAGCAGTCCCGGCGATCAGCTCAAGCTTCTGGCCATCGGGTGCAGTGACACTGTTGTTGTCGAACTCAACGACGTTGCCCTCGGCGTCCCGCCGTTCGAGGATTTTGCCAGACGAAGCCTCGAGCTCGTACCGCGTGCCGTCGGCGGTGGTGAGGTAGAAGCGGTTGCCGGCGAGGGTAGTCGTCGGGTCGTAGCCGTTGCCGCCCTGCAAATAGAGGCCCTCGGATCGGAGCAGGAAGTAGCCGTTGGTGAAGCGATCAGAATTGTCGGTGTCCGTGTCGTGATACGCCTCGTCGTCCGGCGTGAGCAGGTCCTCGTTGGTAGTGACGGTGTTCTCGATCGGCAGTTCGAGGGTCGCGTCGCTGCCGTCGATGGCAATGAACTGCGGCCGGAAGTTGTGGTAGACGCCGGGATTGGTCGCCTGGTAACCAGCAGGAATGGCGCGGAACTCGAAGTGCCTCGGCCCGACGCCAGGGACGTCGATCATGACGCGGCTGAATTCGCGGAGCTCGGTGCCCATGTCACCGGCGCTTCCGTGACGAACGCCGTCCGTGATGATCTGTGCCTCGGCAAAGCCGACGTTCCATCCACCGCCGAAGTCGAGGTCGACGTGGGCATCGAGCGAGTCGTAGGTCCGGATCACCTCGACAGGCGGTCCGCCCGGGATGTCGAGTGTGAGGTCAACGAACGAGAGATTGAGCCCGCCGGTTTTGACGAGCGAGCGGATCTCGATCGGCCTGCTGTCGGTGACGATGGTGTGGCCGTCGTCAACTTCGAGGACGACGTTGTAGAAGCCGTTGGCCAGCGAGGCTGGATCCAGCGAAGTCATGCGTTCGCCGGTGTTTGGCAGCTGACCAAATCGGCCATTGCCTTCGAGGAGCGAGTTCCCGCCGATCTGGCCGAAGGGCTCAAGGAAGAGGTTGTACTGCAGGTTGTCGTTGAGATTGACGTCCTGGACGATGGCATCAATGTCGACCTCGGACTCGATGAGCGTCGGCTCATGTCCGCCGGGAAGCGAAAGGATGCGGGCGATCGGGTCGACCTGATCGAAGACACTGACGACCGCCCAGGCGTGCCCCAGATCTGGGTTGGTGTCGTCTTTAATCTGAATTCTGGCGTAGCCGTTCGCTATGCTGGTGAACTCCCGAGTCAGTGGATCGGGATTTGGGCCACCGGGTACTGAGAGCGTTGCAAAACTCGTGTTGAGGATCGACCAGTCGAGCGTGACGCCCGGATTGGCTATTGGCTCTCCGAACTGATCCAGCACCTGAGCGGTGATCAGTAACGGATCACTCTGCGTCGTCGAACCGACGCCGACGTCGAGATTCAGGCTGGTCGCAACTGGTGCGATGTTGAACGTCTCCGTCCACGGGACCGACTCCGACCCATCGCTGACACTAAGTGCGATGCCATAGTCGCCCGCACCCTGAACGTTTTCGAGGACGATCGTCCTTGCGGCGGAGGTTCCGTTCCAGGAAGGCGTCGGTAGTGCGGACTGACCGTCTGGCGTGACGGTCCAGTCGTAGGTCAATCCGTTCCCGATGTCGGGATCGGACGCGTCGGCCGTGAGTGTCAGTCTGTCGTTCGCGTAGTGGGCGAGAACGTCGTGGATGACTGGAGGCTGGTTGTCGTTGGTGTTGACGGTGAACGCGAGTGCCTCTGTGACGTTGTCTCGGGTGACAACGACTTTGTAGTCGCCCGGTGTGGTCCCGACGTCGAGTAGTGCACTGCGGCTGTGACCGGCCGGAGTGATTTCGGGTAGCCCGGGCTGCCCGGAGATCGAGAGCCCGCTCGAATTCAGCACGTCCCAAGTTGCATCTCCAGGCGCGAACAGATGGCCAAACTGATCGCTGAACACGCCAAGGAGCGGGACGCTGCTTGCCTTGGCAATTCCGGGGTCGCTGAACTCCTCGGGCGAGACGCCGAGTGGTGGGCGAATCTCGATCAACGAAGCCGTCTGCGGCACGTCAACCACGACGTCGGAAAAGACGGTTTCCAGGTTCGGGTGCGACACGGCCACGCGGAACGTGTGCGGCCCGCCGGCGGTCGCCAGGGCGGTGGCGGTGCGGCCGAGACCGAGCTGATTGTCGACGAACAACGACTGGCCCAGCGCCGGCACGTCGACAACGGACCACTCGTACGTCAAGCCGTCCGTGCTGTCCGCGTCGGTCGGTTCTCCGATGGTGGCATCGACGTATAGGTCGATGTAGTGGAGTCCGCCTTCCTGGCGGACAACGCCGGTCGAAGCGTTGATGGCGATGAACTCTTCGCGACTCCTGAGAAAGACCACGTCGAAGGCGGCCTCGGCTACCTGGCCGTCCTCGTCCGTTACCGATATCCGGACGATCTCTCGCCGCTCCATCAGTCTGCTCTGCGTCGGACCGTCTCCGAATTCCAAGAACGGCCGGGCTTTCCAGCTCAACGTGGAGTCTGTGGCACTGTCAAAGAACGGACCGAACCCGCTCGGATCGGGGCCGCCGCCGATGACTGCGAAGGTGAGGCCCTCGTCGTCTCCGTCGGGATCGGTCGCCGCGATATCGAATGTCACCGTGACGGCCTCGTTCGTCGCGCTCTGTGAGCCGACGAAGAAGTGCGGCGTCGCGTGCGGATTGATCCGCGGGGCCAGGTTCGCTGCCACCGCAGTCGCGAGGTTCGACCAGCTTGAGAATCCGTGCTCCAGCACCGATCGAATCCGGTAGACGTACGGCGTGTTCCACTCGACGTCGGCGTCCGTGAACGACCGGGCTCCATCAGGAAGCAGGGCGGCCACGCTGAACGTCGTGCCGCCGTCGATCGACCGCTCCAGGCGATAGCCCGAGACGTGGCCGGGCGAGACGGGTTCCCACGTCACATCGACGGTCTTGCCTTCACCTGCACGTGCTTCGAGGCGTGCGGGCGCACCGGGGACCCCTTTGAAGATGTCGACGCCAAGCTCGCGATAGCGGTCGCCGGTCGGAATGTTGTTGTCGTAGTAGTAGTCATCGCGGAACTGGAAGACGGCCGCGGAGTCCGTCGTCTCGTGATGGGTGTAGTAGACCTCGTACGTGTGTGGCGTGTCGGTGCTGGGCTCTCCCCAGAACGGGTACTTGTTGTCAAGAAAACCTCGCCAGCGCGTTCCTTCACCCGCGACTGCTTCGGGTAATCCTACCGCGATGCCGTAGTCGAGCGTCGCTCCGCTGTAGTCGCTTGTCTTGTGCCGCTCTCCCGGCGTCCATGGCCAGACGCCGTACTCCGAGTCGACGTCGAAGAGATCGCCGCCCCCGCCACTTCCCGCGCTTCCGCCGAGGCCGATGTTGCCGGTGGCTTGGAAGAGGTAGTTGGCTCCTGCTCCAAGCGGCGTGCTGGTCGCCTCGACGCCAAACTCATCGACAAGTACGGTCTGGTCGTACACGTAGGTGAGCCCGAACGCCGGCGTGGTGACGGCAGCGACATTGGAGTCGGCCGTTAGCTCGTCGTTGTCCGCACCGGCTTTGTACTTGTAGCTGACGACGCGATAGGCGTACCACGTGTCCGGTTCTGCCGTGAGGTCGGTGTACGACTCCGCGTCCGCGACGGCGTGGCCGATGGTCTCGAAGTTGAGCGCTAAGGGATCGATCGTCGTCGTATCCGCAGGCACTTCCGCCCGCTCGACAAGGAAGCCTTCTTCGCCGTAACTGGTATCGACCCAGTGCAACTCAACCCTCCGCGGCTCCAGCGCCGTCGCGGTCAGCCGTACACCAGCGAGGGAGTCAGGGCGATAGCGGGCGAAAAATGGATCGACGTCTTTGACTTCCGTGCCCGTTGGGATGCTCGGACGTCCCAGCGCCCCGGCTATCACCCAAGCGTCGTCTTCGATCAGGATGTCATGGATCACCGTCCGCAGAACGGGTCGGTCACCAAGACGATTGTCTTCAGCGGGGTTACTCGGAATTGGCAGGACAAACACGCCGTCGTCTTCGAAAGAAGCGTCGACATAGGTGCTCGCAGCGGATCCAGAGCCGCTAGCGACCCCGTCGGCAGTGAGCTTGAGGACGAATGCTTCCGCTGCATCTGCCCCGTAATACGTTGTCAGATGACCACCCACAAGCACTGATCCATCGGGAAGCTCCCTGATCACCGTGCCGACTGCAGCGTCAAAACTGCCAACAGGTAGGCCAGCATCACCAAAGACGCTCAGTAGGTCAAGACGCAAGAAACCGTTGGTAGCCCAACTTTGATCTAGCTCTCCGTCTGGCTGAAGCTTCATTAAGAGCAGATCTTGCCGGTCGGGAAATGAATCGCCAGATGGCGAGGAAACCGCTGGTGTGGTTATCTGTCCAAGGGCCAATATGCTGCCATCTTGGAGTCGAATCGAATCGGTGAGTGCCTCAAAAACATCAAAACCCTCGTATCCTAAGTAATCGGTCGCTGCGAGGGCAAAATAGGAGTTCATGCCCGAGCCGTTGGGCCCAAACGTCGTATCCAGGCGTCCATCCGATGTCAGCCGGGTCACGTTTGCATGAACACCAACTTTGAAAGGGTCTGAGGCATCAGAGCGTGGTAGAAACTCATTCTCGCGAAATGACGAAGCGATCACAATCAACCGCCCGTCTGGAAGCTCGTGTAAGCCCGCAACGGCGGTGCCATTTTGTGTGACGGTACCTCCACTGAGGGCACCTGCGTCCGTATCTCGTATGATTGTCGCCCCGGCTCCGCCACTCGACGCAAGAGCGTGCTGGTCGACTCCGAACGAGCTATCGCGTGAGCCGTCTTCGCGTATTCGGAGTACTGCGAGTGAATCCGTTTGTTGTTCTAAGTCCACCTGACCCTTCCAGTGCGGCGAGGATCGCGCTACGATCGTAACGCTGTTGTCCGCATGAACGACGGCGCGATCGGCCGCGAGCGAGCTGAAGTCAGACGCACGGTGGATGTTGTCGAGCGGGTACGTGAGGGCAAGTTGTTTGCTCAACCACTGGGATGATGACGTTGCATTGCCGTCGAAACTTGTATCGACGTGACCACTCTCGTCAAAACGAAGCGCTGTCGGAGAAGAGAAGTGTTGGCTTGGAGTCCCGAATAGTGTATTACTTTGGATCTCGAGTGCACTCGTAATGAGAAGTGGGCCCGAGCTAGTCCCGACAAAGGCCGGGCGTCTGTAGCCGCTTCGCGGGTTGAAATCATTGTATCCGATACCAACGAGATCGAAGATGCTTGCAGTAAGAACATCTGGCCCGCCGAACACACCCGGTGCGCTAACCGATTCACCCAAGAACGTGGAGAAGCCGCCGAGCAGTGGTTGGTGATCGCCACCAAGCGAGAGGTTATCACCGAAGGTGTCGTCTACCGACAAGTCCGGTAGAAGTCGTCCAATGAGATGGCGTCGGGCCTGATTGTAACGTGCGCTGGAAAGGTCGTAGTTTGCGAAGCCACTCGCATAGAGATAACTTCCATCTGGGAGAGGTGAAATGGCTTGCCCCTCTGCGAGTGTGGATGCGTCGTTGAGCGGGGTCCAACTGAATGCTTGATGCGGCTGCTCGGGAAGGATGACTGCCGCAGTAACCTGTTCGACGACCCCGCCATCACCGTCGTCGGCGACGACGGTCAGAGTCGCGTCGGCGAATTCGTCGTCAGGCGGCGGACCAAAGCCGATAGCGTCATTGTTCGGGACGACGAAGCGAATGTTCTCGCCCTCGTCCGTTATTGTGGCGATGTCGCCGTTGTGGTCCGTGTAGCTGAAGGTCCAAGTGTACGTCAGATCGTCACCACCCGCATCGAATGCGGAGGCGGAGAAGACGGCGAAGCGGTTGGCACGGAGATTCGTCTCGCCGCTTATGGTCAGGTTGGTCGGCGGGGCGTTGATGACGGTGATGTCGCGTGTCGCCAGGACCCTCCCACTGCCGGAGGGCGGGAAACGCAGGAGCGTGATCGTCTTCGTCCCGTCGCCGAGCTCATTCAGCGTGATCGACTGGCCGAGGGAAGTGGCGACGATCTCGTTCGTCTCGTCGTACACGTTCCAGACGAGTTCCGCGTCGGGGATGCCATCGAACTGGTCACCGGCGGTGTATGTCGCGCTGTCACCTTCCACCAGGAGACTTGGGCCGAGGATGTTGCGATCGTCACCGTCGCCGGCCGGGAGGATTTCGATGTTGTGGTAAGCGGTTGCGATCGGTTGGCCCAAGGCGTCGAAGGCCGCAACGGCGATCGTGTTTTGCGGTGTGATGGCGTCGAACGTGTGCTCCGCCGAGCCCGAGGTCATGTCGGCGAGGTCTTCGATGCTCGACGTGTTCCCGTCGCCCCAGAAGACATTCCAAAAGGCGACGTTGGACGCACTTCCTCCGTAATTGAAGGAGATGGAGTACGGCTCATTGAGTCTTGCGACGTCCGGACCGGTCGCGGTCACGCCACCCTGCACCGGGCCGACGACTGCCGGTGCTGACTCCAGCGGCGCGCCTTCGCTGTCGTCGTTGACGGCTGTGACCAGGAACGTCGAGCCGAGAGCAGCGGCGTAGTGGGAAGCCGGCACTGTGAAGCTGTTGCCGGCCCCGGCGAGCACCGTGTGCATGGCGATCTCACCGCCTGGGTCGACGTACTCGATGCGAACGTACGTGTGCGAGGTGCTTCCGGGCAGCCATGAGAGCGTCAGACTTCCGCCGGCATCGGAGATGCTAAGATCGGTAACGCTTTTGAGAACCGTCGGCACTTTTACTTCTTCAGTGGCGGTTCCGTTGCCGTTCGTGTCGCTGAACGGGCGCGTGAAGTAGCTGTAGCGGATGCCGTCGACAAGGCCGGTGTCGTAGTAGCTGACCTGGTCGTCGTTGAGCGTGTACCCGCCGGGCTGATCGCGATCGGACTTGCGGAGCGTCCGGACGAGAACGGGGTCCTGCCCCGGGCTGCCGCGATAGACGTGGAAGCCGTCGTAGTCGTCGGCCATCGTGCCGCCCTGGCCGTCGTCCACCAACGGCTGTAGCCAGGTCAGACCGACGCTGGACGTGGTCCCACCGGCGGGGCTGATGTCTCCCGCAACGGGCGGAGCAGCCAGGCTGGTCCCGAATCGGTCTCGCATGATGCCGAAGTCGGCCAAGTCGACGGCACCATCGCCGTTCGCATCACCTTCAGCGAAGGTGCTGCCCGCGTTGTCCATCCCGCTCCGAAGAACCCCGAAGTCCCCGATGTCGACTTTCCGATCCCCGTTGAAGTCCGCGTTGTAGAAGAAGAACTCGGTCGGATCGTTCAGACGAATCCGCCCGCCGAGCAGCGTCCCGCCGGCGTCTTCGATTCGGTTGCCGAACAGCGTGATCTCATAGTTCCCGTCCGCGGGCAGCTCTGTCGTTTCCGCAGCTCGGTGGTTGGACGACTCGAGCTCGACGCGCCACGGGCCTGTCTGTTGACCAGCCGGCTGCGTGACGTCGAGACCCTCGCTCGCGAACTGGGTTGCCCAGCCTGCGGTGAGGTTTTCGAGCATGACGTCCCCGTCATCGATGCTCGCAAAGACGTCAGCGTCGAAGTCGACGAAGAAGTCCGGCGTGGCATAGGCCAGATCCAGTCCGGATCCCGTGTCGGCAACAAGCAGCTTGCGCGGCTCGAGCGCTTCTGCGACAGCCTGCCGCAGTGACCGCTCGGCCTTGCGCTGACGGCCGCTGGTCGAGTACGTCTCATGTTCCGCGTCGCGGGTGTGTCTCTGCATCGTCCTGTCTCGAAGAGGTGATCGCGCTCTTGGTCGAGCGCGGAAGTACCACCTGCTGCAGTAATGGAGCAGCAGCAGGAATGCAAACGAGACGGATCAAATGTTGATAACAAAAATGAGTCTTATGAAACACTAATACAAAAACGACCTCTTCGGGCCTTATGTTGTTTAAACATGTAATCGGTCTTGTAGCCCAGATTAAGGGGCCGACCACGCACACCCGGCATACTTGAGCCTGCCAGCGGAGCGCGCAGTGGACCCCACCGGGATCGAACCGGTAACCTCTGCCTTGCAAAAGCAGCGCTCTCCCAATTGAGCTAGGGGCCCGAACGGGCGGAGCGACACCGTAGGCCCACCGGCGGGGGCGTGGCCGAGTGACGCGGGGTCGGGCGGGAAGTTTGTTGGCGGGACGTTGCCCGGGGGCGTGGCCTCTTTAGGATGCCGGCCAGCACACACGACACCCAGCCCCCCATGCCCAACAACGCGATCATCGGCCAGTCCGGCGGACCCACCAGCGTCATCAACCAGTCGCTCGTCGGCGTCATCCAGGCCGCCAAGCAGCACGGCCACATCGACACGCTCTACGGCGCACGCCACGGCGTCCGCGGCATCCTCGAAGGCAATCTCGTCGATCTGAGCGACGTTCCGGACGAGCTCGCCGAGCGGATCGCCGCCACGCCGAGCAGTGCGCTGGGCTCGACGCGGGACAAGCCCGACGAGGAGTACTGCCGGAATCTCTTTGGCAAGCTCAAGGAGAAGGACATCAAGTACTTCTTCTACATCGGCGGGAATGACTCGGC
>JBCDKH010000133.1 GCA_038746835.1 Planctomycetota bacterium
AAGCCGCGCAACACGAATTTTGACTCGAGCGTACGCGTCTGAGAACGAGCCCCGAGCGTGAGCGGGCGGGGCTGGACGCTCGCCAGACCCGCGCGCTCACGCTCGGGGCTCGCATTCGACAGCGCCTGTTCGGATCAAGAGTCGTGTAACGAGGTAGCTGCGAGTCTGTGGCTCGCAGTCTGGGCGTCGAGCCCGACGCGTGTGACCCCGACTACCCTCCCACGTGGCACAATCGGATCCGCAGCTCATCCCCGTCAAACGAGCCCTCCTGAGCGTCAGCGACAAGACGGGGCTCGTCGACTTCGCTCGCGTGTTATCGGACGAGTTCGGCGTCGAGCTGCTCTCCACCGGCGGAACCGCCAAGACCCTTCGCGAGGCAGGGCTGCCCGTGACCGACGTCAGCGACGTCACCGGCTTCCGCGAAATCATGGCAGGGCGGGTCAAGACGTTGCACCCCAAGATCCACGGCGGCCTGCTCGGCCGGCTGCCCGAGGACCAGCCCGTCATGGCCGAGCATGGCATCGAGCCGATCGACCTGGTCTGCATCAACCTCTACCCGTTCGAGGAGACGGTCGCCAAGCCCGACGTGACGTACGCCGAGGCGATCGAAAACATCGACATCGGCGGCCCCGCGATGATCCGCGCGGCGGCGAAGAACCACGAGCGCGTTGCGATCGTGGTCGACCCGCAGCAGTACGAAGACGTGCTGGATGAGTTGCGGAAGGGTGGCGCCACGACATCGGCGACACGTCGCTCGCTGGCCCGTGACGCCTTCGAGCGGACCACCCGCTACGACGCCAACATCTACGACTACCTCTACCGCCAGATCGATGAGGAGTTCACAGAGCAGTCGCCGGTCGAGAGGTTCTCTCGGCAGATGGATCGTAATCCTCGCAAGCTGCGTTACGGCGAGAACCCTCACCAAAAGGCATACTTCATGCCGAGCCACCCGTACGAAGCGAGCGTGCTATGTGCGGAGCAACTGGGAGGCAAGGAGCTCGGCTACATCAACCTTCTTGATGCCGATGCTGCTTTAGACACCGTGAAGGAGTGGTCGGCGAAGGAGCGAGCCGCCTGCTGCATCGTCAAGCACGCGAGCCCCTGCGGCGTCGGTCTTGGTGACGAGGCAGATCAAGCCTTCTCGGCTGCTTACTCATCTGATCCGCTCGCCGCATTCGGTGGCGTCCTTGCGTTCAACCGAACCGTCGATGAGGCGGCGGCAAAGGTCATGTGTGATGGGCAGAAGTTCCTCGAGGTCGTCGTCGCGGAAGCTTTCGATGCTAAAGCTGTCGAGCTCCTGCAGGCACGCTGGAAGAACGCTCGGCTGCTAGCCGTCGGTCCGATGCTGCGTGATCATGGCGATCGTTCGCCTTCGACGGTCCACCATCTTGTTGGCGGCAGGATCGCTCAGGAACGCGACCTCGTCGGCGTCGTTGAGTCGGAGTGGAAGGTCGTCAGTGAGCGGCAGCCGTCCGATAACGAGTTGGCGGCGATGAAGTTCAACTGGCTCTGCTGCAAGCACGTCAAGAGCAACGCCGTCGTCATCGGCGGGACGCACGGCACCTTTGGCATCGGCGGGGGGCAGGTCGATCGCGTCGCGGCGGCCGAGCAGGCGGTGAAGAAAGCAGGCGACCGCGCCAAAGACGCGGTCGCTGCGAGTGATGCATTTTTCCCCTTCCCGGATGGGCCCAAGGCGCTGCTCGACGCGGGCGTCACCGCGATTGTCCAGCCCGGCGGATCACGCAACGATCAGCTGACCATCGACCTCGTCAACGAACGCGGTGCGACGATGATCTTCACCGGTCGACGCCACTTCCGTCACTGATTCAGCACGGAGAGACGAAAGCGAGCCCCGAGCGTGAGCGAGCGGGTTTCGGGACGACCACCAGGACCCCTCGCTCACGCTCGGGGCTCGTGATGCTCGGATCGGGTGATCCCTGAACCCTCTCAACCTTCCGTGTCTCCGTTTGTCTGCGGTGAGTCGATTTCGGTGTCGTCCCGATTCCCGTACTCGTGCCAGCTCGCGTCGTAGATGGCGACGTGGTCGTAGCCGAGTTCGCGAAGGACGAGGTAGGGGAGGGAGACGCGGGTGGCCGTCTGGCAGTAGAGGACGATCGGCCGGCCGGCGGCCTTGGCGTCGGGCAGGCCGTGACGCTCGAGGATGGATTCGATCTCGGCCAGCGGGCGAAGCTGCTTGTTCTCGTCGAGCATTTCGGCGTAGTCGGCGTGGATGGCACCCGGGATGTGGCCGCCGCGGGCGTTGCTGCGGAGGGTGGTGCCGTCGAACTCGCCAAGGCTGCGGGTGTCGTAGAAGACCGGGCGATCCGACTCGGGCGAGGCGAGGGCGGCCTGGACGTCGGCAAGGTTCCACACGAAGTTCGGCCGAGCTTCGGCGACGTATTCCGCGATTGGCAGGGTGGTCGGCTCGGTCTCGACCTCGCGGCCTGCGTTGAGCCAGACGTCGATGCCAACACCGTCGAGGAAGTAGACGCGCTCCTGGCCGAGCCAGTCGAGGACCATCGCGGGGATGGTGCCGTCGCCCTTTCCGGCGTGGTTGCCGTAGACGACGACGGATTTGTCGCGGCTGATGCCGGCGTCGCCGAGGAGGCGTTCGTAGCGGGCGATGTCGGGCTGGCCGGCATCGTCGAGGAAGAGGTACTGCGAGTCGCCCTCGCCCGGTTTGGCCTTGCCGGTCCGAAGAGTCTTGCCTGGCAGGTTGATCGCGCCCGGCAGGTGGCCCGAGGCGTAGGCGTCCGGCGAGCGGGCGTCGACAAGGACGAGGTCGTCGCCGAGCTCGGCCTGGAGTTGGTCGAGCAGATCGGGCGTGATGAACGTCGTCAGCCGCTCCTCCTGCATGTCCACCACGTCCGGGACCGTCGCTGCGTTGGAGGCGGCGTCGCAGCCGACAAGGGCGAGTCCGAGCGGTGCGACGAGTGCGGCGGCGATGAGTGGCGAGACCTTCATAGATATTCCCTACGGGTGAGTAGGAGAATAGGTGCGGGTGGTCGGTGGCGTCAAGTGCGGGAAAGGCTCTTCCCTGTCATCCCGAGCGCAGCCGAGGGACCTCGCCAGGATCGGATCAGAATCCAGACGGGGTCCCTCGACTCGCTGCGCTCGCTCGGGATGACGGCGGGAGGATGTCGGGGCGAAAGCGCGTTCAACTGCCACGCAATGCCAGAATCAGCTCGACCTCGCCGGTGGGGCGATTGACTTTGCGGCTGATGACGTCCGTCGACTCGCCCGCGTCGGCCAGGGCGTAGATGTCGCGGTGGGCGGCGATGGCGGCCAGGCCGCTGTCGGCGGGGCCGGATTGGCCCGCGACGACCTTGTCGACGATTGCCTTGGCCTGCGCTGGTGCCGACGTCGACGCGGCGGCTTCGAGGCGATCGGCGGCGGCGTCGGCCTGGGCGATGAGTTGCTCCAGCTTGGCCGCCTTGGTGTCCATCTCGCCGCCCATGCGACGCGACAGCGACTCGAGCTCCAGCACCAGCGAAGCCATCTGTCGTTCGGTCGACCGTTCCGTCGCGAGCGATCGCGCAGCCGAGGCGGACTTGGCGAGCGGGTCGCCGCGGCGCTTCTTGCGCTTCTCCTTGGCCGGGCGAAGCACCATGAGCCAGACGAGCATCAGCACGCCCAGCGCCATCGCGGCGATGCCGGCGTTGCTTTCGATGCCCGGCAGCAGCGGGCTCTTGGCTTGGAGAAGGATGAACATCGAGGCGACCTCCTGTCAGTCGATGAAGCGGGCCACGTCCTGCGGCCTGCGTGAAGAAGCTTACGGCCTGAGCCGCTCGCGTTGAAGTTGCACGTCGTCGAGCACTTCAAGAAGCACGTCGCACGCCTGGTCGACCTGGCTCTTGGTCATCGAGCTGAAGAACGGCAGGGCGAGCGTGCGTTCGCTCATGCGTTCGGCGACGGGGAAGTCGCCCGGCTTGTAGCCGAACTGCTTCATCATGTACGGCTGGAGATGGATGGGCGGGAAGTAGTTGTTGCAGCCGATGCCGCGGAGGCGAAGGCGGCGGATGACGTCGTCGCGATCGCCGCTTTCGAAGAGGTCGCCTAGCCGGACGACGAAGACGAACCAGCTGGCCTGCTCGTGCTCGCCGAGGGTCGGCAAGATCAGGTGCGGGCAGTCCATCAGCCGGTCCATGTACATCGCCGCAGCTTCACGCCGGCCTTCGAGGATTTCTTCGAGCCGTTCGCACTGCACGCATCCGATGGCGGCGGCGATTTCGGAGAGGCGGTAGTTGTACCCGAGCCGCTCGTGCGCCAGCCAGCCCATGCCCTCGCGGCCCTGGTTGCGGAGGCTTCGGCAGAGGCGGGCGAAGTGGTCGTCGTCAGTGACGATCATCCCGCCCTCGCCGGTGGTGATCTGCTTGTTCGGGTAGAAGCCGAAGACGCCGGCCCGGCCGAAGCTGCCGATCGGGCGATCGCCGAGCGTTCCGCCGAAGCCTTCGCAGCAGTCTTCGATGAGCGTGACCTCGTTGCGTCGGCAGACGCGTTCGAGTTCGTCCATGTCGCCCGGGTGTCCGAAGCACTCGACACCGACGACGGCCTTGGTCTTGTCGGTCATCGCCTTCTCGGCGAGCCGTGGGTCGAGGTTCAGCGACTGCGGGTCGATGTCGGCAAAGACGGGCTTGGCATTAACGAAGAGGGCGGCGTTCGCGCTGGCGACGAAGCTGAAGGGCGTCGAGACGACCTCGTCGCCGGCGTCCACGCCCGCCGCGACCATGCAGCAGTGCAAGCCGGCCGTTCCGGACGAGACGGCGATGCCGAACTTGCGACCGGCGATGGCGGCGCACTTTTCCTCGAACTCCTCGACTTTTGGGCCGATCGACAGCGTGCCAGAGTTCATGACCTGGACGACGGCATCGATCTCGGCCTGGGTGATATCGGGGTTCGACAGGGGGACGAGATTTGGGATGGCTTTGCGAGCGGACATGAGCAGCTTGGACCGCCGAGAAAGCGTCCGATAATCGTATCGGCAAGCGGCCCCGTCCGCGCCCAGTTTCGATAGGATGTCGCGATGCCCGACGACACGCCGAGCGAGGACACGGCACCGCAGCCATCGGCCAAGTCGCGCGGCCGAGTCATCGACGATCTGCTGGGCCTGTCGCGGTGGCGCAAGGGCCTGATGACGCTGTTCACGATGATCGCCGTCGCCGGCGGGGCGATGTGGGGGCACGCCAAGGTGACCACGCCCAGCCCCGAGAGCGATCCCGCCTACCTGCAGGCCGAGACAATGCCGGACGGCGCTGCCGGCTTCGTAGGCGATGGTGCGAGCGACCGGACGATCGCCTCGTCCGCCGAAGTCGAGCCCGAGCTGCCGTGGCACGGCCGGCTGGGCGGTTGGGGCGCGAGGCTGGGCTTCAGCTTCGTCGCGGGTCTGCTCGTGGGCGTCTTCTTCCGATCGTTCCTCAAGACCATGGCCGCGCTGACGGCGGTGGCGGTCGCGGCGATCTTGGGGCTGAGCTACTTCAACGTGCTCGACGTCGACACGACGATCCTCCGCGAGAACTACGACTCCGCCGCCGAGTGGACCAAAGGCCAGGCGGGCGGCGTGAAAGACTTTGTGATGCGGTTCCTGCCTAGCACCGTCGCGTCGACCGCGGGATTCGCCGTCGGGTTCCTTCGCCGCTGATCGATCGTGGCGACGCACTTGCCGCGAGCCCGGGCAGAACTCGGCGACGATCAGTTGGCCGGCGATGCGACAATGCTACAAGCCGACGTCGCCCGTCACCTCACGCGCTCGCGTCGCCTCGGTGACGGCGACGAGATCGAGGTCTTCGACGGCACGGGTCGATCCGCCAGGGCAAAACTCATCGTCAGCCACGAAACCGTCATCGCCGAGCTGCTCGAAGCGCCGACTGTCGTCCGCCTGCCGTCGCTGGTGATGTGCGTCGCTGTGCCCAAAGGCCAGCGGGCCGACTGGCTGGCGGAGAAGCTGGCGGAACTCGGCGTGACGCGGTGGGTGCCGCTCGTCACCGAACGCTCCGTCGTGAACCCCGGCCACAACAAGCTCGACCGCTGGCGTCGCCTCGCCTCGGCCGCTGCGACGCAGAGCCACGCGCCAGAAACGCTCGACGTTGCCCGGCCGATGTCGCTGGCTGACGCACTCGCCCACGTCGGCCCGGGTGCAGTTTACACGACCGAGCGCGACGCGACTGTCAGCGACGGTGCGACGCCCGCAATCCACTACATCGGCCCCGAAGGCGGCTGGACCGATCGCGAGCTCGAAGCCTTCGCCGCCGCTGGCTGTTCGTTCGCGACGCTCGGCCCGACGATCCTCCGCATCGAAACGGCCGCCATTCTCGCGGCGGGTCTGGTGCGGTTCGCTGGCGATTAAGCGTTGCTGCTAACAGGTGGTCGCCGCTGGAATCGCGTGTCGCTGTAGCATCCGGGCATGACCGACCCCTACTCGCCGTACGGCATGCCGATGACCGGCGCGGCGGCGGCTCCGGACAAGCCCGGCATCATCAAAGCAGCGGCCGCGTCGGTGTTGCTGCTGGGGCTGCTTCTGGCGGGTGGGTTCCTCGTCAACGTCGCCCTGACCGACGCCGAGACCCTCATGGAACGCATGCCGCCCGGTCAGGCAGCCGACATGCAGGCTCAGGGCATCGACGGCGAGCAGCTTCGAGCGCTCACCCTCGGCTGCGGCGGCGTCATGGGCTTGTTCGTTGTCGGCATTGCCATTCTCCTGGCCGCGTTCGTCTGGGCGGGCAAGGGCTGGGCGATGATCACGTCGATCGTCCTTGCCGGTTGCCTCATGCTCTGCTGCGGCCTCAACGGCCTCTCCGAGATGGTGCTACTCGTCCAGCCGATGGACGGCGCCCCCGTGCAGGCATCGTCCGTCGTGGTCAGCCTCGTCACGGCCTTCGGAGCAATCGCGTCCATCGTGCTGCTTGCCATGGCCCTACGCCACAGAGCAAAGCAACAGACCCTCCCACCCGACGCCGCCTACCAGGCCGCCTGGCAGCAGTACTACGCCCACCAGCGACAGATGCAGCAGCAGTCCCAGCAACAACAACAGCCGCCACCGACCAGCTGATCGGCGACGGGCAACAAAGAAGCCCCGCCTGCCCAAGTGGCGCAGGCGGAGCAGTGAAGGAAAGGGCGTGTCCTGTTTGACTCAGGGCACGAACGCCGTCAGCGAGCCGCCGACGCTCGAGAAGCCGGGGCCGGTCACGACCGAGATCGATCCGGACGCAAAACCCGGGCCGCCGAGGGTGATCGAGCCGCTGCCACTGGCGGAGTTGCCGCCGGTGCTGCCCGAGACGCTTCCGCCAAAAGTGCCCGGTCCGGTGCCGCCGAAGGTCACGCCGTCTGTGAAGACGCCTGACAGATCAAGGTCGAGATCGACGTTCGGATCGAACACGAAGTCAACATCGAAGGTGAAGTCTTTCACGTAGTCGGTGTCGCCGGCGTCGAACTCGCCTGGCTGGTGGCCGACGACGTCGATGACGACCTCGCCGGTGTCAGGCGTGGTCGGGAGATCGACGGTGCTGAAGTCGAAGTCGCCGAAACCGAAGAGGAGTCGTCGAGATTCAAGTGCTTGGAACATGGGAGTCTTTCGCGTGAGGGAAAAGAGTGCATGCCGGGTGACCCGGCCCGCAGGCGTTCGACGGGTGTCGGACGCCATCGGCCAAGGGCGGGGCGCCATCCGCCGGCCGAACTGCAACTACCACATCTTTCGCGAAAGAAACGTCAAGAGCTACTCCTGCGAAAACGTGATCGCCGAGCGAGCCGCCAGGAGCGGGTGTTCCACCGTCACACGAAACACCGACATGTCCTCCTGCGCGACCGACTGCGACCCGCTTGCCAGCAGTCGCTTCGCCAGCACCTCCCCGTGGGGCGTGATCTCGTCCTTCAGACGCGTCAGCGACGAACCGAGCGAGAACAGCTCGGCCTGGCGGAACTGGTCGGGGGAGTCGTCGCCGAAACCCAGCATCGGCAGGTACGTCCGAACTGTCGGGCTGCCCGCGTGCACCATCTCACGGGGCAGGATCACGTCCATCACCAGCCGCTGTGAAGGCGTCGTCAGCGTCGTGCGGAAGTTCAGCGTCGGCGGATCGCCGCTGAACAGCTCCTTCATGCCGCGGATGACCTGGCCCACGGTGATGCGGATGGCCGACCCGGCGCCGACCTGCTTGCCGGCGAGGCGATGCAGGTGATCGCCGTTGCTGTCGACCTCCGCGACGACCTTCGGGATCGGTTTGGAGCACAGCTCCGGGATCAGCGACGCGACGGCGGGCTCCTCGCCGACGGGGCGGAGCACGTGCTTCTTGTCGAGCGGCTCAACGGCGCGAAGGCCAATGTCGACCGGCTTCACCTTGCCGGGCACCTTCGCCGACGGTGCCTGGAACAGGCGGACCAGGTGCAGCGGTTGCGCGGGGCGAAGGCGGTGCAGATCGTCGACCAGGTAGCCGATGGCGAGGTCGGCGGTGCCGTCCGAGTTGGGCATGACGACGTAGCAGGCGTGCAGCAGCGACGACGCCCGGCCGAGCAGGTGCCGGTGGGCGCGGAAGGCCTCGCGTCGCTGGCGTTCGTCCTCGGCCTCGCCGGCATCGCCCGCCTCGTCGACCCGATCGGCCAGTCCGTTCGCCAGGGCGATGAAGGCGCGTCGGCTCCGGGCGTGACGTGGAATGAGCAACTCGAAAGCGGCAAACTGGTTCGCCAGACGATCCGCAGCTGGTGCGTCGTATTGCCGGATCGACTCGACGAATCGTGCCGACGATCGCGGCCCGGGCACGTCGGCCGCGACCGCGGCGGCCGGTAGCGGGCTGCGCGCGAGGCGAATGATCTGGCTCGCCAGCTTCGTATCCAAGCTCAGCAGACGCACCAGATCAGCTGCCCGCCGCACCCGCCCGGGGACGGTTTCGAGTGCCTGAGACACCGCGTCACGCAGCGACTGGACGACGGCTGGAATCTCGACAAGCGGATCAGGAGAAGCGGCTTTGGGCACGCTCGCCATCGTACGGCGAGACGATTTTCGGGAAAGAAACCAGACGCGTTACTGCTCAGGCCGATCGCGCGACGACAAAGTCGCAGACGGCCGTCAGGAGATCGTGAGCGGGGCTGTCGTCGAGCCCTTCCAGGCAGGCCGCGGCCTCGCAGGTGAGCCGGCGTGCCTCGTCGCGAGCGAACTCGACCGAATCCGAAGGCCGGACGAGTTGGCGAACCTGTTCCGCGCGATCCAGCTGATCGCCGACGAGCAGACTGCGAAGCAGCTCCGCGTGCTCTTCGGGTGCGTTGGCCAGGAAGTGGATTAGCGGCAGGGTGAGCTTTTGCTTTTCCGCATCGACGCCGACGGACTTGCCGACCTCGCGCACGTCGCCGAGCAGATCGAGCACGTCGTCCTGCACCTGGAAGGCCATGCCGATCAGCTCGCCGTATCGCTGCATCGCCCGGCCGAGCTCGTCGTCGGCACCGGCGAATCGTGCACCGAGCAGGCAGCTGGCCGCGGTGAGTGCGCCGGTCTTGCGCCGTATGATCTCGTAGTAGGTCTCCTCGGACAGCTCGAGGTTGCCGCGATGGCTGACTTGCAGCAGCTCACCCTCGCACAGCTGGTTGGTCGTGCGACCGATGATGCGTGCCGCCCAGTTGGCCGACAGTTCCGGCGGGGCTTCGACGCCGCTGCAAAGGTGATAGCTGTGGCTGATGAGGTAGTCGCCCAGAAGGACGGCCGCCTCGTTGCCGTGAAGGTGGTTGATGGTCGCGCCCTTGCGGCGAAGCTCGGCTTCGTCGAGCACGTCGTCGTGGACGAGCGTGCTCATGTGCACCATCTCGACGACTGCCGCCAGCTCGATGAGCGACTCGTCGACCTCACCGTTTGGTTCAACAGCCCGGCCTGTGAGCAGCAACAGGGTCGGCCGAAGCATCTTCCCGCGGAATCGCCCGACGTGGCGAACGAGGGCGTCGACCGACGGGAGATCGCTGCGCAACTCGTTGTCAAAGATACGCTCCACGCGATCCAGTGCCGGCCCGATGAGCTCCGCAATCGCGTCGGCAAAACGCTCCCGCGATCTCGGCATGCTGCGGCCGAGCGAGGTAGGACGGGAAGCTGTCGCGAAGGGCTTGGTGTACATGTGGCGTCTCTGCAGCCCGACGTCGGCTGCCTGCCTCTTGTTCGACAGTAACGCGTTTTGACCGTTGGTGTTGTGTGTTTCGTAAACAATGAAACATGTGAACCGCCGGGAAGTCTTGGGGACTTGCTGTAGTTTTGCGAGCTACTTGTCCGCGAGACCTCGCGCGGTCTCACCACCGGTGCCGCTGACGTGGCGAATGAACCGACCTTCGATGGCTCGTCGACGTCGCTTCGAACGATCATCGACGGGCCGTTGTCGACGTCCTCAGACGTCCGTCTCCGACGGCTTACGGCGGAGGTCGACCAGTAAGAACAGCTGGAAGGGCCAGGGGTAGAGGCGATAGAGCCGGTCCCACCGGTAGACTGATCCCATCGACACCGGCAGGCCGCGGCGGCCCAGTTCCTCGAGGAACTGGGCCAATGCTCGGCCGACCGAACCGTGCTGCATGCGAAGCCGCAAGTTGCCCCAGTCGACGACCGCCCCGAGCCGCTTCCACGCTTTGAGTCGTGTCGGAAGTGGCAGCATGGACCACTCATCGAACGACCTCGGCCAGTCGCTTCGCTGTCGATCCTCACGCATCGACACGCCCAGCCGCACGTACCAGCGCGGCTTGTTCCGGTACGTCCGCACCTGCACCGCATCGCCGCGACGCTCGCCGTGACGGCGGCACCAGTGCAGCACCGCACGCCGGCGGGCCACGTCCTCGCGGTCCTGCTCGGCCGCCCGCTTTAAATCTTCCGTAGCTGATGCACATCTTCTCGA
>JBCDKH010000134.1 GCA_038746835.1 Planctomycetota bacterium
AAGAGACTTCCGTTGTCCTCGACCTACTTGAACGCCAGGCGACGGTCGCTGTGTGGTTCTTGGAGTCTTTTTTTCGCGCAACACATCTGAGTGAGCCGCCCGCGTCTGCGGGCGCGTCGCAAGTGAACGGATTTCCATCCCACCCCACCGCGCCCGCTGACGCGGGCGGCTCACTGTCGCTGGACCACATCACGTCGCAACGTCACACGACCGCTTCGTGGAACAACCGCTCCAACCGATCGACATTCCGTGTTAGCGAGAACTCGTCGCGGACGCGGGCTTGTCCCGCCTGTGCCATCGTGGTGGTGGCTTCGGGTGTCATGCGCCAGCGGTCCAGCAGCGTGCGCAACGCCTCAGCTTGTCGTTTGATGGGGCGGTCCTCGACGGTCAGGAGTCGACCCGTGACGCCGTCTTCGACGAGTTCCCGGATGGCGGGCAGATCGCCCGCGACGACCGGCAGACCGGCGGCCATGGCTTCCATGAGGACGACGGGAATGCCGTCACGATCGCCCGAACCCGCAGGCCGACACGGCAGGGCGAAGGCGTCGTGCTCGCGTAACAGCTCGGGCACGCGCTCGGCGTCGACGGGGCCGAGGAACGTCACGTTCGCCTCGGCCGACGCTTCGAGCGATGCCCGCAGCGGCCCGTCGCCCGCGACCGTCACGCTGACTCCGGGGAGGTTTGCCGTCGCTTGCACGAGTGTGTCGACGCCTTTCTTCTCCACGAGCCGGCAGACGGTCAGGACGCGGAGCCGATCCGGCACGCGTTCGGGCGGCGGGCCGTAGTCGTCGATTGGCACGCCACAGCGGGCGACGTCGTATCGGCCGTCGGGGTGGGTCGAGCGGTAGAGGTCGCGATGCCACTCGCTTACACACCCGACGAACGCTGCGCGTTCGAGCTTGCGACGCAGGAGTTGCCGACGCTGGAAGAGGTCGTTGGCGTGCCCTGTGAAGCTGAACGGCACGCCCGCCGCATCGGCGGCGTACATCGCGACGCTCGTCGGCGCGTGAGCGAAATGCGCGTGAACGTGCCGGATGCCGAGGTCGTGCATGCGTGCCGCGAGTCTGTTCCCAGCTTCTGCTTGAAAGTACAGCGTGAGACGATTTCGCAGCGAGGTCGATTCCCTCGGGAAGATCATGTCTGCCATCGCTCGTGATGGCCAGCTCGTCAGACGCGGTCGTACAACGACCTCCTGCCCCGCTGTGGTTCGAGCCGGAAGACGCTCGTAGACGAACTCCGTTGTGTGAAGCAGGTCGCGGAGTGACTCAGGGACGTCGGTTGGTCGTCGCAGTCCAAAGGTGTGCACCGTCCATCCGCGTCGTCGAAGCTCGCGCACTTCGCGCCAGACAAACGTCTCGCTCCGCAGCGGAAACTGTCCAGCGACGTAGGCGATGGGGAAGCGGTCGCTCATCACTTGTACTCGATGATCCCGCTGCTTCGCCCGCGCAGCTTGTTCCAGCGGTACTTGAGCTGACCCATCGCCTGGGGCACTTTTCCGAGCAGCACCCACTTGGCGTACGTGGCAGCGTCAGAGGGGTCGTCGCCGCGGGCGGTGCGGAAGGTGCGGATCCGTTTGAAGAGCAGGACGTACGCCGATGCGATGACGGGCAGCACCAGCAGCAGGGCGATGCCGAAGACGATCGCGAAGCTGCGACGGGCCGGGCTCTCGACGACGAGCGCGACGATGGTCATCGCGATCACCCCGGCCGAAGCGAGCGTCGCGTTGAACGGCAGCGACAGGCCCAGCACGTAGTTGCTGCGCACCTCTTTCGCCCCCGTCGGCGGATGGCGATCGAGCGTCTCGGCGTAGGCGTGGCCGGCGCGTTTGTTGCGGTTCCACCACTGCTTCCACGACGTCATGGCCGCATCGTGGCGCGTCATCTCGGCGTCGAGTCGACGCAGCCGCCAGCCGAGTTTGCGCATGCGGAGACACATCTCCGGCTCCTCACCGGCGATCATCGTCGGGTCGTAGCCGTCGACGGCATCGAGGGCTTTTCGCCGGAACATCGCATCGCCGCCGACAGCGGCCGCCTCGCCGACGGGCGTGTCCCACTCCATGTCGCACAGCTTGTTGTAGGCGGTCGCGTCCGGTTGCCGCTCTCGACGTCGGCCTGCAACGCCCGCGAGCTTCGGGTCGCTGTCTAGCGCCCAGGCCGCCGTTTCGAGCCAGCCGTCGACCAGCTCGCAGTCGGCATCAATGAACTGCACGAATGCAGCCTCCGCGGGCACTTCGGCCAGCCCGGCGTTTCTTGCACGGGCAGCGGTGAAGGGCTGGCTCATGTCGAGGTCGACGACCGTGACGCCCAGCGACCGCGCGTGCTCCGGCGACCCGTCGGTGCTGCCCGAATCGACGTAGATGACGCGTGACGGATCACCAATGAGCTTGATCGCAGCATCAAGGCATGTCCGGCAGCGGTCTCCTTCGTTCCGACCGATAGCGACGATGGCGACGTTCTCCATGGCTTAGCGGTGAGCGACAGCGAGCTTTCTGGTGAACGCGGAGGAGGCTCGCTGGCGCTCACCGCTAAGCGACAACGATCTCATCGAACTCCGATCGGCTTCGCAGGAATCCCGACGACTGTCACTCCAGCGGAAACGTCTTTCACGACGACCGCGTTGGCTCCAACCTGCGCGTCGTCTCCGATCGTGACCTTCCCGAGCACTTTCGCGCCTGCGCCGATGTTGACGCGGTTGCCAAGGACCGGCGCGTCGAACGGTTGGTCCATCGTTTTGTTCCCGAGCGTGACGCCTTGGCGAATGGTGCAGTCGTCGCCGAGGACGCAGTTGCCGTGGACGACGATGCTGTGCTGGTGCTCGATGACCAGACGCCGGCCGACGGTGGCGGAGTAGGGCAGCTCGATGCCGTAGACGTCGCGGCACTTGCGGTACATCCGTCGGTACCAGACGGACAGCGGAGCCCGGAACGGCTGCGGCACGCTCATGCGCCAGACGCCAAATCGATAAGCACGAAGCGCCTTGAAGCCCGGGCGTGTGCGATCGCCCTCGTGGCTGGCGAGGTCTTCGCGAACGAGCGCACGCATGCCGGCGAACGTGGTCGGATCAGGCTCGCTCACGCGGAAACCCTCCAACCGCGACGGAAGACGCTGTGTCGGAACGAGTCGGCCAGCAGGTGCTGTGGATCGTGGTCGTCCTTCCTCTGGAACCGTCGACGCAAACGCCACAGGCCAAAGCCCGTGAGCCAGGCGGCATCCGCAAGGGTCGCGCGGAGTGTGCCAAGCTGCGTCAGAAAGTACCGCCGTCGGCTGTCGAACCAGTAGGTGGGCATGCGCTTGGTGACCTTGCCGCTGATGCCGCTGGCCTGTCCGACGAGGTGGACGACGCGGCTCTTGGGCACGTACCAGCGTTCGAAGCCCGCACGCATCGTCTCGCGACAGAAGGCGACCTCCTCGAAGTACATGAAATACGCCTCGTCCATGTAGCCGACCTGGTCGAAGACCTCGCGTCGCACCAGCAGACTTGCCCCGGCCATCCAGTCGGCGGGCTGCGGCTCGTCACCAACGGGCACGGGCGGAGCGATGGCGAATCTTCTGAGCAGCTTCGTGATCGGACCGAGCCGCGTGCCGGCTTCGAACTCGCTCAAGACGCCGGGAAACCGAAAGGCCGATCGCTGCGGCGTACCGTCGGGGTCTTCGAGCCGACTGCCGGCAATTCCGACGTCCGGATGCGCGTCGAGGAAGCGGACGAGCTCCACGAGGGCATTGGGCCGGACGACCGTGTCCGGGTTCAGCAGCCAGACGTACCTGGGCGGATCGCCCGAGTCGACGAACGGTCGAATCGCCTCGTTGTTGCCATAGGCGAAGCCGCCGTTTTTGGGCAGTCGGACCAGAGAGCACCAGTCGCCCCAGCTGCGTTCGGCGATGGCCTGTTCGATCTGGTCGGGTGAGTCGTCGCCGCTGTCGTTGTCGACGACGCGAACGTGAATGGTCTCCTCGAAGCGAGCGATTTCGGGCTCGAGCGACGCGAGGCAGTCGACGGTCAGGCCGCCGGTGCGGTAGTTGATGATCGCGACGGTGGCGAGCACGGCTGGTTCTACGAAGCTACGCCTCGCCGTCGTTGATCGCACGCTTGCCCAGGAACGACGCCACGATCGGCGGCCGGACCTGTTCGACACGACGTCGCCCGAAGATCGCCACGCCCGCGAGCGCCAACAGCACGAACTGGAACGGCTCCATCGGCAATCCGAACCGCGCGGCCGTCACGGTCAGCGTGTACGTCAGCACGGCCAACCCTGAGAGCAGCATGACGTGCGAGAAATGCCACCCGCGACGCCACGCAACGAAGCCGCCGACGAGTGTCGCGAGCAGCAGCACGGCCCGCGTGGTCGGGTAGAGGTAGAAGAACTTGTATCCGCCGGGGTGATCCCAATCCCACCACAGCGTCTTGGCCAGCCGTTTGCCGCTGACGGCGGCGTACATGCTGGGGTTTTCGCTGATCCAGCTCTTGGCCCACTGACCAAAAAGCTCCTCGCGCTGCACGGCGGGTTTGCCGTCGAGGGCGATGCGCTGTTCGGGCGTGAGCAGGTCGTACTGGCGAAGCTCGTCACGTCCGGTGGCCTGAACCTGAGCGAGGCGTTCGGCGGTCAGTTCTGGGCGATCGGTGCCGCTGTGGCCGGGGTCGGTCGCGTTGTTGCCCTTCCAGACGTTGACCCAGAACGTGCTCTTGATCGGCATGAACGTGTCGTGGACGCGGTAGTTGCGCCACGTCCAGGGCCCGATGATCGCCAGTGCCAGCGCGAGAAGGATCGCACCGTTCCGCAGTCGCAGCGGCTTGGGCAGGCGCGGCGTGAGCAGCACCCAGACGCCTGACAACGCCATCGGCGGCAACAGCACCGGCTCGGTGAGCGCCGCGAAACACCCGATCACGCCGTACGCGATCCAAGGCAAGATCCGGCCGGTCTCCAAGCTCTCGAGCCACAGCCACGCGATCGCGACGAAGCCGAACGTGATCGCCACGACCGCCTGGGCCTGCGTGACCGCAAACACCTGCGTCGGCCAGATCGCGAACAGGCCTGCCGCCAAGACGCCGACGACGTGGCCCCAGCGTTGGTCCGGGGCGAGGCGACGTGTCAGCAGGTAGAGCGCCGGGACTGTGAGCGCTGCGAAGACCGCGTTGACGATCCACGCAGCCGTGTAGGCCGCAGACGAGTCGACACCGAAGATCTTGAAGAGCCCCGCCAGAAACAAGGGGTAGGGCGGCGATTGCACGCTGCTGGGCTCGTAGAGCCCGCGCTCGGTGTAGCCGGCCGATTCGTTGAAGCTGAAGCCTTCGCCCAGCAGGAGACCCTTGGCGAGGCTGGTGTGTTCCATCGCTCCCGGAGCGTCCGGGTTCGCGATGAGCAGGATCGCTGCGAGACGAAGCAACAGAGCACTCATCGCCAGCACGACGATGACCGACGGCAGCACGCTCTCTGGCCGATCGGACGATCGGGCAGGCGATTCGGGGGCGAGGGTTCCGGCGGGCACGGCAGTCATGAGTGTGGCGACGCGGGTCCCGTCTGCCAAGCAGACGCGTCTTGCCCTTCATCGGCACACCGGACGCCTCGATTCAGGAGAACGCACCTGCCGTGGCCGGGGCGTGCTCCTCAGAGAACCGCTTGGCCGCGTCGAGCTGGACGGGCTCGGCATTGCCGGCACGCTCCTGCACCTCACGAATCATGCTCGCCAGCATGCCCAGCAGCATCCAGAAGAGCGTCGCGTACACGAATCCGAAGAAGACGGTGTACATGCCAAGCGCCGTCCCCACGACGCCCGCGACGCCGGCCGCCAGCGGCAGACGGCTCGCGCCGTTCTCGACGTAGACCAGGGCCATCATCGCCTTGAACGCGATCACAAAGGCCGTCAACAGGAACAGCACCAGATAGCCCCAGCCGAAGTTCAAAACGAAGAGGGCGTAGCTGTTATCGATGCTGGCAAGCCCGAAGTAGCTGGGCTCGTACTTGGTCTTGCCGATGCCGAAGACGCCTGCCTCGCGCATGCCTTCCCAGGCCGAGTGGACGATGAAGTGCCGCACGTAGAGCGGGCCTGAGGTTTCGTCGGACTGCTCGTAGTGCTCCCAGGCCGGGGCTTCAGGTTCGGTCTCGATGAAGTGCTGCGACATCGCCGAGTAGCCGAGCAGGGCGACCAGTCCGATCGGCAAAAGGGCGTAGGCACCGATGCGGCTTGCCCGGAGGAGCAACAGCAATCCGCCGATCGCGGAGACGGCGACGTAGCTGGTGAAGCTCATGCTCGTCAGCACCATGATGGTGCACCCGATGCCGCCCACGAGCACCCACGGCGTCTTGAGCGATCGCCCGCACGTCAGCGCCATCGCCAGCAGCATGCAGCCGAGAATCGCGCCGCCGTTGCCGAGATCGATCGGGTGGCAGAACGACGCCTGAGCCCGGAAGAAGCCGAATCGGCCCTGGACCATAACCCAGTCGACGGTGGTCAGCCCGAGCGGACTCATGATCTGCCGCGAGTAGTACATTGGGATCAGTCGCCACTCGATGAGCGCAACGAATGCCAATCCCGCCGCCAGCACCGCGATCACCTTCGCCGCGCGGACGCGCCAGTACGGATCGACGAAGGTCGCCCGGGCCATGAAATAGGGGCCCAGCACGGTGAGCGTGTCGTTGCCGATGGTGCTGACGCCCGTGTAAACGACGTCGGTGACGACGCCCGACAGAACGCGCCACAGGGCCAGCAGCACGACCATGATGTCGATCACGCCCAGCGAAAAGACCTTCCTGGGCCCGCGGATCACAACGCCCAGCAGCGTCCCATAGCTCGCTGCGGCGATAATGCTGATGTCCGGCAGCTTCTGAACCTCGATCGCCGGCACCGTGAACGCCAGCAGCACGCCCGGCAGCAGCACGTACG
This sequence comes from Planctomycetota bacterium, assembly GCA_038746835.1. Classification (NCBI taxonomy): domain Bacteria; kingdom Pseudomonadati; phylum Planctomycetota; species Planctomycetota bacterium. The sequence goes on from JBCDKH010000134.1 coordinate 6,879, forward strand.
TGAAGACCGCACCGACCGAGCGATTGAGCGATAGCCAGAGGCTGACCGCTCCGACCAGCAGAATGAGCGCCGTCGGAATCGGGCTCACGCCGAAGCCACCTCCGCGGGTTGGGAGGTTTCGACGCGATCAGCCGTGCGCGGACGATGGCCATTGAGCGGCTGGGGCGTCGAGTCGCTGTCGGACGAGGCGATGCGTGCAATCAGGTACGTCGGGCGTCCCTTGACCTCGACGAAGATGCGGCTGAGGTACTCGCCGATGATGCCCAGCGACAGCAGCTGCACGCTGCCGATGAACGTCACGATCGCCGCCAGACTCGGCCAGCCCGCGTCAGCGCCGGTGATGTCGAACAGCCCGTCAAGCACGGCCCACAGTGTAAACGCCAGCGAGAGCACTCCACAGGCGACGCCGACCCGCGTGACCATTTTCAGCGGCACACCGCTGAAGCTGACCAAGCCGTCGGCTGCGAGTTTGATGAGCTTTTTGAGCGTGTACTGCGGCACACCGGCGGCCCGGGCGTCGCGCTCGTATTCCAGGCCCGTCTGCTTCAGGCCGACCCACGTCCGCAAGCCACGGACGAACCGCTCGCACTCCGGCAGGCCGTTCATCAGGTCAACGGCCGAGCGGTCCATCAGGCAGAAGTCGCCCGAATCGAGCGGAATGTCCATCTCGCTGACGAAGGCCATCAGTCGGTAAAAGACCCAGTACGCCGTCCGCTTGAAGGCGTTTTCTTTGCGTTTGCGGCGGACGGCGTAGACGACCTGGAAGCCCTCTCGCCACTTGTCGACGAACTCGGGCAGAATCTCGGGCGGGTCCTGCAGGTCGCAGTCCATGATGGCGACCGCATCGCCAGTCGCGACGCGAAGCCCGGCACTGATCGCGGCCTGGTGGCCGAAGTTGCGGGTCAGGTGGACGGCTTTGACGCGCGAGTCCTTCTCGGCGGCCTCGTCCAGAATCCCGGCAGTCTTGTCGCGGCTGCCGTCGTTGACGAAGACGAGCTCGAGGTCGAGGCCCATCGCAGCCAGCCTCGGGCCGACGCCCAGGAACCGCTCCAGCGCCATCGGCAGGACGTCCTGCTCGTTGTACGCGGGCAGGACGACGCTCAGGCGTTGTCGCGGGCGGTCGGAGGACGAGGGCATCGGTCGGCGGTGACGGCGGTCGTTGGTCATGGGCGGCCGACGCGGCAGCGGCCGGCATCAGTGTATCGGCAACCCGCTCCGTCCGATCCGGCCCGGAATCAGGGATCGTTCGCCACATCGGCCAAAAACCGCTCGAAGGCGTCGGTCGCCGCAGCCCAGTCGTGCTGGTTGGCCGTCGCGTAAGCCGCGTCGCTCATGCGTCGCCACGCGTCGGCGGGTTGGGTCACGACCTCCAGTGCCGCCTCGGCCATCGCGGCCGGGTCTTCCATCGCGACAAGCCGCCCATTGTCGGACGTCACCAGGTCCGGCGCGGCTCCGGCGGGCGTGCCGACGACCGGCGCCCGGCACGCCATCGCCTCCAGAATCGGCAGGCCGAACCCCTCGCAGCGGCTGGCGAAGAGCCACGCGTCGCAAGAGCGATAGATCTCCGCGATCGTCTCCTGTGCCGGCCTGCGCTGGTAGGACGCCCAGTCTGGCGTGTGGCCTTCCTCGCGATCGTGCACGCCGAACGTGACGACCTTGAGATCCGGCAGCGCCTTGCGCATCTGCGTTACGGCCTGGGCGGCGATGTCGGCACCTTTGAACGCGACGCGACTGTCCATGAAGCCCACGGTCGGCGGCTGGCCCAAGTCGCGCTGCGGGGCGTCGAACAGCTCACGCGAGACGGCGTTGGAGACGACCGTCGACTCGCTGCCGTATTCGTCGCGGCCGACGTCGCTGATCCAGGATGCGACCGTCACACGCGCAAAGTCTGGCGTCTGCCACGTGACGCGACCCGCCTCGGCCCTGGTTTCCGGCGTGGCCATCATCACGCGCTCGTCGTGCTGGATGAAGTGGACCTTCCGGCCCTTGGTCGGCGGGAACATCGCGACCCACGGCACGGTCTGCCACCACGTCGCGACCACCACGTCGGCGTCGGGCACATCGTGTTCGCGGATCGGTCCGCCGTGGGGTAGCCGGACGTGCATCGAGCCCAACGCGTCGACGTGGCTCGGCCCGGGTGTGGGTAGCGGCTGGGGCAAGAGCGCTCCCCAGTTGCCGTAGAGGACGTTCTTGATTTGGTCCTTGGCACGCCTGGCCAGCGGTGGGCTGGGGTGCATGCCGAGGCTGACCACGGTGACGTCGTGGCCGCGCGTGCTCAGTCGGTGGGCATACTCCGCGACGACGCGGACGCCTCCTTCGAGCGAAGCGACGGGCAGGACGAACGTGATCCGCACCCTTCACCTATCGGCCGGGAGACGACCCGGCAGCAGTTGACCGACGGCATCGCGAACGGTGGCGAAGCTCAGATGGTCGCGAATCAGCATTGGCCCGGCCGACTCGATCGCGTGGCGTCGCGTGGCGTCGGTCAGCAGGGACAGCACTGCGGAAGAGAACCCGGCATCGTCGTCGGCGACGAGTGCTGCAGGGCGATCGGTGCCCGCCAGGACGTCAAACCCGCGCATGGCCAGCGGCGTGGCGACCTGAGCCCGACCCATCGCCGCCGCCTCTGCCACCTTGATCTTCGTTCCGCCGCCCCACCAGCACGGAACGGCGACCACAGCGGCCTGGGCGTAGGCGTCGCGAAGGTCTTCCACGAATCCGGCCACCTCGACGCCAGGCGTCTGGTCGCAGAGCGAGCAAAGCTCGTCGGACAGGCCCTTGCCGACGATGCGGAACACGGCGTTGCTATTCGCGCTGTGGATCAGCGGCCAGATTGCTCGCAGGAAGCGATCCAAGCCATGCGCGTTGGGGCCGTGACGCAGGTCGCCGACGAAGAGGACGGTCGACGCACCGTCGGCGGACGGTGGCAGGGCATCGGGCAGGCGTTGCGGATCGTCGGGATCGGCCGGGACGTTCGGCAGGTGCGTCGTGGTGATGCCCTCTCCGGCGAGCGCGTCGGCGTCGGTCTGGCTGGTCACCCAGACGCCGTCACAGCGACGAACCTGCGGCAACAGCGTCTTGCGCACCGTCCGTCGCGCGACCGCCATCCCGAGCCGGCCGACGATGCCAGGCCAGGGCTGGGCACCGTGCTCGGAAGCGAGCGTGAGCCAGTCGACGTCGTCAAAGTCGAGCAGCGTCCGCTCCGCCTTGTCGAACAGCGCGTCGCCGCATCGGCCGAGCGTCCACGCGTAGCGGACCACGACGATGTCGGGCCGGACCTCCCGGGCGACGCGACGCACCGCGTCGACACAGGCGGCCTCCGCTGAATATCGGGCGGCGAACCGCGTCGCGACGGCCTTCAACGTGCCCAGCGGTCGGATCACGCTCCGCACGACCGGCACCACGTCGGGCGAAGCGCTGACAACCTCGTGCACGCCGAAGGCTGCGGCATGCTCGGGGTCAGGTGGGGCACCACCGCCGACGGGCAGGATGACGAGCGTGTGGACGTCGTGTCCGATCGCGATCATCGCCTCCTGCAGCAGGCGTGTCCGCTGCCCGCCGCCGTTTCTCGAAAGCGGCCAGGGCGGCACGCTGGTGACGTAGAGCACGCTCGACATCGGTCAGGCGGCCTCGGCTTGTTGTGTGGCGGAGTCTTCGTGGTGCCGCTTGGTGAGGCTCGCGATTGCCAGCTTCCACGGCTCTTGGGCGAGTGGCCGCCGCTGCAGCGCCTTGAGCGCGTAGACGAAAGCGGTCTGTCGTTGGTGCGACTTGAAGGCCCACCAGCCATAGGTCAGCAGGAAGTCGGTCCGCTGGCTCTCACCGACCGGCCGCCACGC
>JBCDKH010000135.1 GCA_038746835.1 Planctomycetota bacterium
GTCGCGATTCCAGCCGTAGCGAAGCCCGTTGCCACGCGTGGCAAAGGGCCGGCCGAAGTCGGCGCGGGCGAAGTCGACGCCTTCGTGGCCGGCGGGTTGGAAGTTGATGTTGACCTGAAACCCGCCTTCGAGCGTCGGGTCGTAGCTGCAGACCGGGCACGAGCAGCCCGGGCCATGGATCGTGCAGTCGGGGTCGCTGGTACTGAGGTGACGCCGTGCTTCCAGCCGCTCGAGCCGTGCGGCCTCGGGCAGCGCATGCTGCTCCCCGGCGGCATCGCATTGCTGGCAACACATATCGCCGACATCGGCCAACGCCGGCGATGACCTTACCTCAACATGAGCAACGCATACGTCAACTTCGATCGATCTCGCCGACCAGCGCATCGCTCATGAAGCCCTCGTCACGCGAGTCGCCTGCGATGTAGAGCAGGCGATCTTCTTCGTCGTCGTACACCAGGGAGCCGACCTTGCGAGGTTGGGCGGCACTTGTGTGGATGCGCCAACGGTCTTCGGCGACGTCGTAGCTGAAGACGTCGTCGCCGACGAAGTTACCACGACGCTGCCCGCCGACGCTCCAGATGCGCTCGCCGTCGAAGGCGGTGTTGATGTGGCTCAACGGCACCGGCGAAAGCTGCCCGAGCGACCACGAGGCGGCGTCGAAGTCATATCGCTGGATCTGCTGCCGGCCGGAGTAGCCGAAGTTGTGGTCGTATTCGCCCATCACGACCACGGCCAGATCGCCGCCGGACGGTGCCGCGCCCGGCACGACGTGGACGGCCGAGTGGTTCACCGCAAACGGCAGCGGCGGCATGACTTCCCACTCCGCCTCGCTGTTGCCGTTGTCGACGGCATCGACGAGGTCGAGCGACCAGTGGGTGACCTGCGTCAGCACGCCTAGTTCGTTTCCACCGCCCAGAACGTGCAGCCGATCGCCATGGACGAACGAGATTGCGGCGGTGCGACCCTCGGGCAAATCGGGCAGCTGCGTGAAGACGCCTCCGTTGCCGGCGTTGGGGTCGAAGGCGTAGACCTCGTCGCGGATGTCCTGGGGGGCGGTGTCGGGCGTGATGCCGAGCTGCCCGCCGGCCATGTAGATCAAACCACGGGCTTCGTCGGCAGCGAACGTGGCGTGGGTCTCGCTCACGCCGTCGGGCAGCGTGCGGACCTCTTCCTGCCGCGTGCCGTCGGTCAGGTCGAGGCGATCGATTTGATCGTGGACGTCGACGTAAGCCTGCGTGTAACCGCCGAAGAAGAAGAACTCGTCGCCGAGTCGCACCGCACCACCCTCGGCCCGGACGACGGGACTCGTCGGCACGTTGATGTCCGTCGCCGGCACGCCGCCGATCTGCTGCCAGTTGATCGGCTCGCCAGTCTCGTACGTCGGGAGCGGCTCGACCTCGGTAACGCGCACCCAGAGCAGCCGCGCTTCGACGTTGCGGGCGTTGAAGTCGAGCGTGATCCGACCATCCGGCCCCGGTTCGACGTAGCCGACGACTTCCGCATACGGCCAGTACGCTCGGAGCTCGGCACGGATGAACCGCTCGCCGTTGACGTCGATGAACGTCTCGCTCTCCACCGGTCCGCCCGCGCCAGGATCGCCAAAGTCGGGATCGCCCACGACGACGGCCAGGGCGTAGGTCCGGCCGTCTGGCACGTCGATCGACCAGGTATCGCCGGGTTCGGGCAGCGCGACGGTGTCGTACCGCTCGTCGATGTCCTGTCGCTCGCTGGCGGGTCCATTGCCGACGGCACGGCTTTCGGTCAGGGAGTAGAGGTCGCGTGTGGTGTCGCGGTCGACGACGTCGCCGGCAGCTTCGAGGTCGCGGCTCCAGCCGTAGCTCAGCCCGTTGCCACGAACGCCGAACGGTCGGCCAAAGTCGGCTCGGGTGTTGTCGACGCTGCCGAGGCTCTCGGGCTGAAAGTTAATAGTCGCCGAGAACCCACCGGCGACGGAGCGGTCGGCCGCCTCGGCGAGCGCGCTGGTCTCGGCAAAGGTCGATGCCAGAAGACGCCGCCTCTCAAGCGACTCGATGAGCGAACGGCAGGACTTCGGCATGGGTCGCACTCTAATACCTGTCGCCACAGAAATGGCGGTCACCTGTATCGGACATTGTGACTCACCGGCCGCAGCAGAGTTGCACCAGCCGGAACACGACGTCAAGATAATCCCGCCCGGCAGTTGAAGGCAGGACGCCTGAGGCAGCCGAGGCCGATTCGCAAGGTGCGAGCGATGGATCGTTCGTGCCGGCCGACCACCTGCCCAGGTGTGTCAGGCCCCACAGACCACCCGCCAAGGAAGGTGCCGGGCATGGACAGTCTTCTCATTCAGGGCGGCAGACCGCTCAACGGTCGCGTCGACATCAGCGGCAGCAAAAACGCCAGCCTGCCGATGCTCGCTGCCTGCCTCATGGCCGACGGGCCGACGCGACTCCACGGCGTCCCACGACTCAGCGACATCGCCTCGATGATCGAGCTGCTCCGCAGCCTCGGCTGCGACATCACGAGAAACGACCCGCCATCACTCGGCGATACCGGAAAGATCGACTTCGCCGGCCGGCCCGCGCTTGACGGGCCGCTGGACATCGATCCCGTCGACGAGTCACCCGACACCTGCACGTACGACCTCGTCAAGACGATGCGCGCCAGCGTTTGCGTGCTCGGCCCGATGTTGGCGAAGCGCGGACGCGTCCGGTTCAGCGTGCCCGGCGGCTGTGCGATCGGCGATCGCCCGATCGACCTGCACATTCGCGGCCTGAAGAAGCTCGGTGCCACCTTCCGACAGGACGGCGGGTACATCATCGGCGAAGCGCCTGACGGCGGACTCCGCGGCACAACGCTCTACCTCGGCGGAGCCCGCGGCCCGACGGTCCTCGGCACCATCAACGTCCTCTGCGCCGCCGCACTCGCCAACGGAACCACGCACATCGTTGGCGCGGCCTGCGAGCCGGAAGTCGCCGATGTCGCCCAGATCCTCAACAAGATGGGTGCCCAGATCCGCGGGGCCGGCTCGCCCGAGATCGTCATCCAGGGCGTCGACCGCCTTGTCGGCGTCACGCACACGGTTATCCCTGACCGCATCGAGACTGGCACCTTCGTTCTCGCCGCTGCGATGACACAGGGCGAGCTACGACTCCGCAACGCCCGTCGCGACCACCTGATCGCCGTCATCGACGCCTACGAGCAGGCCGACATCTGCGTCGAGGACGACGACGAGAACGGCGAGCTGGTCGCCCACGCCCCCGACGGGCTCAAGCCGGTCGATGTCACAACGCAGCCCTATCCGGGCTTCCCGACGGACCTGCAGGCCCAGTTCATGGCCGCGATGTGTCTGGCGGACGGCGGGTCGATCATCACGGAGCGCATTTATCCTGAGCGCTTCACGCACGTCGCCGAACTCAATCGCCTCGGGGCCAACGTCGTCAAGGAAGGCCCGTCCGCCATCGTCCGCGGCGGCGGGAAACTCCAAGGTGCGACCGTCATGTGCACCGACCTCCGCGCGTCGGCCGCCCTGCTGCTTGCGGGTCTGGCCGCGTCCGGCGAGACCCGGCTCGACCGCATCTACCACATCGATCGCGGCTACGAGAAGCTCGAAGAGAAGCTCCAAGCCGTCGGCGGTCGGATCGAGCGCGTCAACGACAAGGCCGACGCGCAGATTATCGCCGCGTGAACGAGTCGAACGCCTTCTCGGTGAAGCCATCGAGGCTGGCTAGGCTGGTCGTCACGTGTCGCACGGACGGTTGATTCATGTCGTTGATGTTACAGCCGGCGACGATGACACGTTCGACGCAATTGGCTTGAAGCCGGACATCGTGGGGCGGACGGACGGCTTCTGGGAACGCCAGCGGCTCTCGCTGCGGATTCGCGCCGCCGAGCCGGACGTCGTGGTGGCCTGGAGCGAAAACGCCTGCCGGGCCGCGTTGGCGGCGCGATCGACGATCCGGGTTGGGAAGGTCTTCTACCGCCCGTCACCGCAGGCACGCCGGCCGGTCACAGAGGGCATCGCGCTATGTCACTCGTCCGTGCAGCACGAGGCACTCGGCGGACACGTCCTTCCCCGGCCGGTTCCGAAGCTCGATCGGATCTCGATCGGCGACAACGTGTTCCGATGGATGCTGCCAAACGACGCAAGCGGCCACGTCGACCTTCGGACGGCAATCTGGGCCGGGGCGCTGGTTCGTCTCGCCGCTCGATCTGACGGCCGAGCGGTTCGGCTGGTGCTTCCACCCTCGACGCGTTGGCCGTTCGCACAGGCTCGTCGGTTCGCCGATCAGCTCGGCATCCCAAGTCTCGTCGAGCCGTGGCATGCGACCAGCTATGTCGAAGCCGCTCGACGCTGTGACGGCTTGGTCTGCACGCCGACCGGGCCTTGCGACACCTGGCCCGTGCGTCTGGCGCGGCAGTTGGGGCTTGCGATCGCGTCGACACCCGCCGCCGACGTCCGAGAAGCAGCTGGCGAGGCGGAGGTGTTCGAAGCCGAATCGAGCCAGGTCCGCCACGTCGCCAAGGCGATGCTGCAAGCAACGAATCACGAGAAACCTCCCAAACCGTCGCGCGATGCGACACACGACGCAGCTTCCGTTCGGGAAGCGTTCGCCGAGATCGTTCACAGCAATTAGAGGTGGTGGCCAGGGCACATACCTGTTGATGGTCAGGCCGCCGGGAGTTAAACTACGGCAGCCGCGTGAAGCGGCGACGGCCCCCGCGAACCCACCCGCGACCGCCCCGCCAGGCACGCTCATGTGCCGATTCGGTCGCCCGCGAGACCGTCGACACCCTCGAACAGGAGCCCACCTATGGCCAGTGCTGCATGGGGCATCGATATCGGCAACCGCGCCCTCAAGGCCGTCAAGCTTCAGCGGACGGCAGATGGCGTGACGGTGACGGACTTCGCGTCCATCGAACACGACACCATCCTCTCCGAGGCCGGTGACAATCGCGAGACCCTCGTCCAGACCGCCCTGGCGAAGTTCGTCAGCCGACACGACATCAAGCGATCGGCCGTCTGCGTCAGCGTCTCGGGCCAGCAGAGCTTCGCCCGGTTCGTCAAGCTCCCACCGGTCGAGCCCAAGAAGATCCCGGAGATCGTCCGGTTCGAGGCCGTCCAGCAGATTCCGTTCCCGCTGGACGACGTCGAGTGGAGCTACCAGCTCTTCGAGCGTGACGACGACCCGGACGTCGAGGTCGGAATCTTCGCGATGCGCAAAGAGCTCGTGAACGAGCACGTCCAGCAGTTCGTCGACCAGGACCTGGACGTCGTCGCCGTCCAGACGTCGCCGCTGGCCGTCTACAACGCGGTGCGAGCGGACGGCCGGCTCGACAAGGGGCACGCGGTGATCCTCGACCTCGGTGCCGAGAGCACCGACATGATCATCGCCAACAACGACGAGATCTGGATGCGGTCGCTCGACATCGGCGGCAACGCGTTCACCGAAGCCCTCGCCAAGGCCTTCAAGGTCGACTTCGACAAGGCCGAGGAGATGAAACGCGGGGCCAAGGCCAGCAAGTACGCCAAGCAGATCTACCAGGCGATGCGGCCGGTCTTCGGCGAGCTGGTCAGCGAGGTTCAGAAGTCGCTCGGCTTCTACCAGTCCGGTCATCGCGACACCAAGGTCCGCAAGGTCATCGCACTGGGCGGCGGGTTCAAGCTCAACGGCCTTTCCGGCTATCTGCAAAAGAACCTTCAGATTCCGGTCGAAAAGCCCCAGCGGTACAACATCGAGGGCCCCGAAGAAGCCGGCGCTGCCGCCGCGATGGCGGAGAACACCCTCAGCGGTGCCTGCGCCTATGGCCTGAGCCTGCAGGCACTGGGCGAGGCGAACGTCACCAGCAGCCTGCTGCCGACGCACATTCGCCAGGACAAGCTCTGGAAGGACAAGACCAAGTACTTCGTCCTCTCCGGTGCCGTCGTCGCCGGCGCGGCACTGTTGTCGTTCGGGGCCTTGTACTTCCAGAAAGCGAGCTTCAATGGTGGCGACGCCGATCGTCAAGCCATCGACACGGCGCTCCGGCAGGCTCGCGGACTCGATAGCGAGTGGTCCAACGTCGCGAACTCCGGCGGAGACAACCTGAAAATCGTCCAGAACGTCAGCCAGCTTCGCGAAGGCAGCAGCTACTGGCCGCCTCTGGTTTCCGACCTCTTTGCGGCGCTCCCGGCACCCAACGAGCAGCAGCGGCTAGCACTCTCGGGTGCCCTGGGCGATCCGCTGACCTTCGACGACGCTGACTCCGAGGCCCTCACGTCGACGCCGCGGGTCGAGCGCGAGTACGTGCTCTTCGAGTCGATGGAGAGCGTTTACACGGATGATCTCGGCGCGGTCGTCGACGACCCCGAGACGTTCTACACGAACGCCGAAGCCGTCCTCAGCGGCCGGGCGACGACCGGCGGTGCTGGCGGTGGAAATCGTGGGGCCGGCAGCGGCGGCGCTTTCCCAGGTGGGGTTTCCGGCGGCTACGGCGACTTCGACTACGGCGGCAGCTTCGGAGGAGGTGGCTTCCCCGGTGCCGGTGCCGGTGCTGGAGCATCGGCCGCCCCGGTCACGCCGACGACCGGCGGGACGCGACGCGGGTTCATCGTCCGCATGAAGCTCATCTCGCCCCTGGCGACCACCACCGAGCCGGGCTCCACGGCACCACGCGTGTACGACATCTTCGGAAATGACGGCAGGCAGGCTCTGGCGAGTGCGCTCTACCAGATCGCCCCTTCAAAAGATCGCCCCAACCTGCCGTACCGCGTCATCACGGCCGGCATGAGCGACGCCCAGCCGATTACGACTGATGGCGAGGTCATCGACCGTCTTCGAGACCGGCTCGCCGCACGCGAGGCTCTGACCACACCGACCGAAGAGACGGCCACGCCTGATGAACCGACACGACGACCACGTCAACGACCGGGATTCGATCCTGGCGGCGGGATCGGCGGTGGTGCGTTCCCCGGTGACAGCGGCTCGATCTACGGCAGACCGTCCGGCCAGCGTCAGGGCGGGTTCCGTCCCGGCCGACAGTTCGACTCCGGCCTTCCGACGCGTGGCGGCTCCGCCTCTGCCGACGCCAGCGACCCGGCACTCACGGACCCGGCCACCGGCGAGAGCATGGCCACCGACACGGTCATCGAAATCCTCATGGCGATCGAGCTCGATCCCGAGCCGTTCGAGGACCCCGAGACCACGCAAGACCCCTCGGCCGACGACATCGTCTCCGCCGATCCAACCGCGATCGGAGGTGCATCGTGAGCAACATCGATTGGAAACACATCCTGACGCTGGCCAAGAAGAACATCGCCAGCATCCTGTCGGGCGTCATCGCCATCGCTTCGATCGGCTTCGTGCTGTTCTACGTCGCTCCGGGCTTCGAAGAGCTTCAGAGCGAAGTGGAGCAGCGTGCGGCCGTCCGTCAGGAGCTCGATTCGATGCGGACCAAGTCGCGTCCGGACATCAAGCTCCGCGAAGTCGGACTCGGCGAAGAGGAGGAGATGCTGACCGGCTTCCCGACACGACCGACCATCACCATGGGTGAGCAGGTGATGGACCGCGTTCGACTCAACGCCGGCCGACTCTTGACGACCGAGGTCGAGCTCAATCGTCGCCTGCCGTTGCTCTTCGATGATTACGAGGAGGCCGCTGAAGCCTGGCCACTCTCAGGTCAGAACAACATCTTCGAGCGTGACCAGTGGCTCAACAGGTACCGGCAGGTCATGTCCGTCGACGCCGAGTCATTCGACGAAGACTCCGGCAGCTTCCCGGCAAGCTCGCTGCTCGGCCGGATTGCCGCAACGCTTCCGCCGACGCAGGAAAGCGTGAGCATCGCCCAGGAGAAGCGCCGCCTCGCCATCGAGGCGTCGGCCGCGACGAATCAGGACACGGGCGAGTTTCTCGATCCGGAAGGCGTTGCGGAACAGATCAATCGCGAGCTGTCCTCCCTCGCCCGCAACCTTCGGTACAACCGCGCCGCCGACCACCTGATCTACGTCACGCCCGGCGTGCCGGAAGCTCATCCGGTTGCGGGTAATCGCGGTCGCCCGGAGTCCGAGGAGATCTTCCAGGGCCAGATGCACTACTGGGCTCTTGAGACGATCCTCCTTCGCCTGACCGACATCAACGCCCGTTCCGTCGCCGACCTGGACCCAGCGGACCAGAACGTCGTCTCGGCACCGGTGAAGCAGATAGTCGCGTTGAGCGTGCCGACCGAGTTCCCGTCTGGGAGCGTTTCGGTCGCGAGTCAGCCGTCGGGCGGTGCCCAGGGCGGATTCGGTGGCAATCCGGCCGGACCGGGCAATGCCCCTCCGCCTCCGCCGTCCAGCGCCCCGCCGCCACCTCCAGGCCAGGCGCCCTCGCAGCAGCAGCCTGCCGAGGTCGAGACGCCGGAAGTCACCGTCGCGGTCGATGCCAGTGCGTCGCTGCCTCTGGACTACTCGCTGTCCCCGTCGGGCCGGTCGAGTCACAACGCGTTCTTCGATGCGATTCAGTTCGAAATCACCCTTCGCGTCGCCGCCGACGCGTTGCCGGACGTGTTGCAGCAGTTCCAGGTCGACTCGTTCATCACGGTCCTCAACGTCCAACGCGTCGAACCGCTCGACCCGGTCGTCGCCCTGCAGCAGGGCTACGTCTTCGGCGACGTTCCCGTCCTCGAGGTCGACCTTGAGGCCGAGATTCTGTTCCTCCGCGAATGGACCGCGCCGCTGATGCCCGATTCGGTGAAAGAGGCGCTCAACGAACTGTCGGGTGCGGGCTCGTCTGCCATCCCTGCGTTTTGACAATCGGCGATCGTCTGCCCTTCTGACTGGACTCGAACCACCCTCGTCCCATGGACAAATACCTCGCCAAACTTCGTGACTTCCTGGAGAAGTACGTCCAGTTCGTCGCACTGGCCCTCGCTGGCCTGGCGCTGTTCTGGATTCTGTTCAGCTACGTGCTCAATCCCGGCGTCACTTCGGCCGATCTCGGTGCCGAGTCCGTCGGCCCGGGCGATGTCGACAGCCGCGTCTACGAGACATCCGGCCGACAGCTCGAGCGTGCAGCGCAGGACACACGCGTCGCCACGGCCATCAGCCCGGAAGACGTCGACATCATCCTCAGTCCCGCACCGCTCGCGCCCGTCGCGAGGATGGACGGCGACTCACCCGCCGGCGTGATCAGTGTCACGCCGACACCGCGGTTCGAGCGGGAAGAAATCGGCCCGACCGGCGGCGGCATCGCGCAACTGCCCGAGCTCCCACCTGCCGAGATTGTCCGCGTCGCCTCGTTCAAGAGCTTTGCCGACGTGCCGACCGATCAGGTCGGCTTGGCCGAGCCCGAAGACGTCGTGGGCGTCGTCGTCCGTTGGACATTGCCGATGGGCGAGATTCGCGAGCGTTTTCGCCAAGTGCAGCTGCCTCCGCGAATTTCGACGACCTCGCTTCTGGACGTCCGACTCGTTCGCGAGCGCAAGCTCGATGACGGCAGCTGGGGCGAGTTGACCGAGATCACCCGACTCCGAAACGCCGACTGGCTCGAAAGCCCCTCCGCAGACGCCGACGTCGACACCAAGCGAGCGTACCGCGACTTTGCTCGCGAGAACCCGTCACTGGTCGCCCTGCCTCCGTTCTACCCGGTCATCCGCGGCGAGCTGCCCGAAAAAGCCGCAGCCGAGCCTGTCGAAGAGCTGGGCTCTGACGATGGAGACGCGGACGCGCCCCCGGTGCCCGTCCGACCAAGGCCGCAGCGTCCGCGCCCCGGCAATCGCGGCGGGCCCGGTGGCTATGGCGGCGGCGGATACGGAGGTGGTGGTGCCGGGGGTCCGGGTGGTGGCTCCGGTGGCGGCTTCCCCGGCGACTCAGGCGGTGCCTTCCCCGGTGGTGGTTCCGGCGGAGCGTTCCCCGGCGACACCGGCAACCCGTACGCCCCGCCGTCTGGAGCGGGCGAGGACCCTGGCTTCATCCCCGGTGGTCCGGGACAGCCGAACCAACCCGTCTTCGTTGGCGGCGACGTTCCCGGCGAGTTCAACCCCGCCAACGCCACCGGCGACATCGAAGGCTGGGCCTTTGACGAGACCGCCGAGCCGAACGAGACCTATCGCTACAACGTCGCGTACTCGCTTCGCAATCCACTTTTCGACACCACCAACATCGCCGACGACCCGACGATCGAGCAGCAGCTCAGTCTCGTCGTCGCTCGCGACTCGGCCTGGGTCGACTCGTGGAGCGAGGAGATCACGATCGATCCGATCGTCCGCTGGTTCATGCGGAACGCCGGTGCCGAAATCGCCGGCCGACTGCAGAACGCCCGCTTCAGCATCTTCCGCTGGCAGGAAGGCACGTGGCACGAAGAGGTCTTCACCGCCACTGCCGGCGACCCACTCGGTGCCGAGCGGGACGGCATCGACTTCGCCACCGGCCACTACCTCGTCGACGTCCGCGAAGACCCGGCCACCGGCGATTCGGTCGCCGTCGTCTCCGGCGACAACGGCCGATTCACCCGGCACGACGACGAGGAAGACGAGAGCGACGACTTCGATGAGCTCAAGAAGCTCGTCCAGGGAGACGAGGTCGCA